>JAETTS010000564.1 GCA_021769025.1 Enterocloster bolteae | reverse complement strand
AACCTCTGCTCAACCCGCATTTTGCGGAGATGGTGCGCTATGCCAAGCAGTCCGGGTGCTGCGACCGGGTCGACACCACAACAAACGCCTCGCTTTTGACCCATGCGCTCAGCGACCAGATCATTGAAGCTGGCCTTGATCGTATCAACATCTCCATTGAGGGAGTCAATGCCCAGCAGTATGCCGAGTTCTCGGGATACCAAATGGATTACCAACGTCTGGTGGACGAGATACGGTATTTCTATGAGCATAAAACAAACACAGAGATGATCGTCAAAACCAATGGCGATATCCTGACTGAGGAGCAAAAGCATCAGTTCTTCGACCTTTTTGGAGACATCACAGACGGTATTTTTATTGAGAGCATCATGGACTGCTGGCCCACCTTTGAGCAGAGGAAGGTGGACGTCAACCAGAGCCGCGGCATCTATGGACAAAGTATCCGTGAGGTTCTGGTTTGCCCCTATGTGTTTTACTCCATCCCCGTCAACTCAGATGGGACGGTAAGCCTGTGCTTTCTGGATTGGAAGCGGGAACTTGTTTTGGGAAATGTCCGGACAGAGAAGATAACAGATATCTGGAGGGGCAGGTCATTGCGGGAGTATCAGGAACTATTTCTGCGAGGAGAGCGAAAGTCCCATCCCATCTGCGGGTGCTGCGGCCAGCTCAGCCAGGGGCAGCCGGATGACATAGATGCCTTCGCGGCGGAGCTGCTGGAGAGGCTGGAGCGGACAAGGAGTTGACCAGTATGAAGATCCTTTTTATCGGAGGAAATGGAAATATCAGCTGGCACTGCACTCAGCTGGCGATCGAACGCGGCCATGAGGTGTGGCAGTTGAATAGGGAGATCTCAGTGGTGACGCGCAGACAGGTCCAGACACAGGTACACAAATTAAAGGGTGATATGCGCGAAACGGCAGAGGTCAAACGGCTTTTGGATAGCTGTTTCTTTGATGTGGTATGTGATTTTATCTGTTACAATGGTGAACACGCCCGGAGTGACATTGAAATCTTTCAAGATAAGGTAAAGCATTTCTTTTTTATCAGTTCAGAGTCTGTTTACAAGAGAGACCCCTTGGTGGATACGGAGTTTTATACAGAAGACAGCGAAAAATACAGCGCTGACTGCGGCTGTGAGTACATCATAGGGAAACTTGAAGCAGAGCAGGTATTCACGGATGCCTATTATCAGAACGGTTTTCCTGTAACAATAGTTCGACCTTCTTACACGTACGATACGATTTTTCCCATTAGTATTGGCCATAACTGCTTCACAGCGCCAGAACTGATTTTAAAAGGATATCCTCTGCTGATTGCAGGTGATGGAGAAAATCAGTGGAGCTTTACCCACTCCTCCGATTTTGCGGAGGCATTTATAGGGTTGGCGGAAAACCGAGCCTCAATTGGTACTGCGTTTAACATTGGCGCGGAGGAACGCCTGTCATGGAACGATCAATCTGCTCTGGTTCTGAAAGCGTTGGGAGCGGAGACAAGCGGAATATTTCATGTTCCCCATCAAGAGGGACTGACTCTTGAGAGAATACACCCCAGGATCATGATGTTTCACCGTATGAGAAACAATTCCAGCTGTGTGAAAAAGGTAAAAGAATATGTGCCTGGGTGGACCTCAAAGGTCTCCTTTGAGGAAGGGATCCAGCGGACAGTCCACTGGCTGAATGCGGATGCCCGCCATAAGCGGCACGTAGACGGAGTATACAGCGCCCTGATGGCGGTCTATGAAAGGTACGGGATCAAGCTATGAACATAAAGCCATGCGAAATCTGTAAGGGGACCAGATTTCAAAAACTCGGGACACTGTGCTCCAATATGAAAATCATGGGACCGCAGTTTTCCGTGGGAATCTGTGAGATTGTTGCTTGTTCTGATTG
>JAETTS010000563.1 GCA_021769025.1 Enterocloster bolteae | reverse complement strand
CGGAAATTACACATTTGGAGAGGGAGCAGTTCTCTATCATCTTGACAGAGACGGCAACAGAGACAGCCTGGTGGATCCTGACACTGGCATGGCCTATGTTCTGGAGGAGACGAAGGGAGCAGGAGGGAAACGAAAGCAGCGTATTATGGTGTGGCCGGTGACCATAGCCAGGGATGGATACGGAACAGTCACTGCCAGGGATAAGATTACCACCTGCAGAATCGCCACGGCAGAGGAAAATGAAGCCTCTAAACAATCAGACGAATACCCGGAAAGCGGTTATATAACCGGATCCTGGAGGGCGGAAAAAGGAGAAGCCAGCCATACATCATCCACAGGCAGGAAGAATCTGAAAGGCCAGAATATGAATGGGGAGCCTATTTTTATAGACAATACAGGCTCTTTTGAAAAGGATATGGATCCGGTACTTGACCAGCATGGACTTGTCATGTATTACTCTGGCAACCACGGATCCTACCATGCCCAAACCCTTCTCTACGATCGGAATGGAGATCTGATCCGCAGGAAGGAGCAGGATCTTCTGGATGATTACCGTCAGGCAGCCTATATCATAAAGGATGAGGGAGTTATCCTTCACCGCTTCGGAGAAAGCTATATTCTGGAAAACACTTGGATCTCTGGGGAGACGACTCCCAATGATCCGTTTCACCATCAGATGACAGATGGCCAGGCAGACATCTTAAAAAGAGTTCCGGCAGGTACTTATATACTGGAGGAGGTGGAAGCTCCAAAAGGATACACAAAAGGATTTCCATCCGGGATTACCGTAGCAGAGACGAACCGGATTCAAACAGGGGGGATGGTGGATTACACCACAAAGGTTCTGATAGGGAAAGTTCACGGAACCTCCAGGTATACCTACAAGATTCTTGATATGCAGAGCAAGGATGGCCGGGGAGGTTGGAAACAGATTGGGACAGCCACAGAAGGGAAAGGGGCATACAGCCAGACACAGCTTTCCGGTGTCTGCCTGTCACTCTACCAGACGGAAAGAGACAAGAAGGCCACAGACAAACCCATAGCAAGGTGGGATACCACAGACAAGCCGTATTATATGGAGCGGATTCCGGCAGGAGAATATATTCTGGAGGAAACCAGGACACCAGAAGGATTGGTGAAAGGATCACCGATGAAGATTAAGGTGGAAAATACCAGAGAGGTGCAGAATTTTATGGTATACAACGATCATACAAAGATTGAGATTGAAAAGTATTCTCTGGATGGCTCAAAGAAAACTCTGGTAAACCATGCACAATTTCATCTCTATGAGGCATTGACAGATTCAACGGGCCAGGTGGTCTTGAAAAATGGCGTACCCCAGTATAAAGAAGGGATGCCTGTGGATTCCTGGGAAAGCAGCGATGCCAGTGAATACGAATCGTTTATTCCTGCCTTTGAAGAGATGTACCAAAACTATGGAACCGAGGGGACATCGGTATCGTGGGACGATCATGGAGTTAACCGGACGGCGACTTTGACATCCTTAACACAGATCAGCCCGGCAAGTGCAGGCGGCAAGGACAGCCATTTTCCCACAACAGCACAGTTGACATACTGTACGGAAGAAGGAAAGGAGATACGGATTACAGTTTATGAGTCATTTACCTTTGAATACCAGTTTGATTACCATCTGCTTCCCCAGGCAGGCCCTTATGGGGTGTCTTACCTGACGGTGGAGGGAATAAGACGCGTAGATGGTCTTACGGCCGGAAAAACCTATATCCTGGTAGAGACCCAGGCCCCAAAAGGATATGCAAAGGCAGAGCCGGTAGTAATTTATGTGGAAAATATAGCAGATATTCAGAGATACGGTATCCTGAATCAGGAAGGAGCGCTGTTGATCTCCAAGACAGGAGAAAGCGGAACATGCCAG
>JAETTS010000562.1 GCA_021769025.1 Enterocloster bolteae | reverse complement strand
ATATTGAGGGGATTCGAGAATATACCAAGCCGCTGTTTTCTATTCCCACCCACCAGTTTCTGTTCAATGCAGGGGCTGTGGATGAGAAGTTTTATACGGACACCTTGCAGCTGGAAGCGAGTGAATTCAGACTGATCCGCTATCCACAGCGCGGTGTGTGTCTCTATAAATGCGGGAACGAGCGTTACAACCTGATGGTGACGGTACCGGATTATAAGGCGAAGCTGTTTGGAAAGGCAGGCGGTCGATGAACCAGGAGGTGGTTCCATGGATATGAAACAGCAGCGGTTTGGGATTGAGATCGAGCTGACAGGGATTGCCAGGAAGCGTGGGGCAGAGATTGTAGCCGCTTATTTTGGCACCCAGTCCTACTATGCAGGAACTTATTATGACATCTATGCTGCGCTGGATCCCCAGGGCAGGGAATGGAAGTTCATGAGCGATTCCAGCATTAAACCGGAGAGAAAAGAAGGAAAGAACCGTGTGGGAGCCAGTGACAGCTTCCAGACTGAAATGGTGAGTCCCATCTGCCGGTATGAGGATATCGAGACCATACAGGAATTGGTGCGGAAGCTGCGGGAGGCGGGAGCCCTGGCGAATTCCAGCTGCGGGATCCATGTGCATATCGATGCTTCGCCGTTTGACGCAAGGACCCTCCGCAACATCACCAACATCATGGCGGCAAAGGAGGATTTAATCTATAAGGCTTTGCAGGTATCGGTGGCCAGACAGAACCGCTGGTGTAAGCCAGTGGAGGAGCGGTTTCTGGAGGAACTCAACCAGAAGAAACCGGGGACTCTGGAGGAAGTGAGGCAGATCTGGTACAACGGAGCCAGCCGGCAGCGGGAGCATTATAATAACAGCCGTTATCATTGCCTGAACCTGCATAGTGTATTTCAGAAAGGAACCATTGAGTTCAGGCTGTTTAATGGGACCACTCATGCAGGTAAAATCAAGGCATACATCCAACTTTGTCTGGCCATCGGGGCCCAGGCTCTCAACCAGACCAATGCCAGCCGGAGGAAAACACAGACAACCAATGAGAAATATACGTTCCGGACCTGGCTGTTGCGGTTGGGATTAAACGGGGATGAGTTTAAGACGGCGCGGCTCCACCTGCTGAAACATTTGGATGGCTGTATTGCCTGGAAGGATCCGGCCCAGGCCGAGGCGCAGAAGGAGCGGCTTCGTATGAAACGAGAGAAGGAGCTGCAGATGCAGGAAGGGCGAGTCCCCGCAATAGAATCAGAAACCAGAGAACAGGAAGAAACCATGCATGTGGAAGCCGAGGCACAGTCCCCGGCCTTTTCTATGATGACAGGAATGTAAAGGAGAAACAGGGATGGCAAGAAGGACAGGAAAAAAAGCAGTACAAGACCGGCTGTATATTGCGTATGGCAGCAATTTAAATCTTCCGCAGATGGAGCAGCGCTGCCCGTATGCAAAAGTGGTAGGGGCCAGTGAAATTAAAAACTATGAATTGTTATTCCGCGGTGTTGCCACCGTGGAACCAAAGGAAGGGGCGACTGTTCCTGTTCTGTTATGGAAGATTGAACCCCTTGATGAGGCGGCATTGGACCGGTATGAGGGCTGGCCTCATCTTTACCGGAAGGAGATGATAGATGTGGAACTGGAAGGAAAAACTGTTTCTGCCATGGTTTACGTGATGAATGACGTGCGCTCCCTTGGGATGCCTTCGGAAGTTTATTACAGGATAATTGAGGAGGGATATCATACCGTTGGATTTGATACGGCTGTGCTGGAACATGCCCTGGCGCGGACGGAGGAGATGATGGAGCAGGAGAACTCCCAGTATCACCAGCAGGGCTTTGACGATATGGACGGTTTTCATTTATAAGTTAAACAAAAAGCTGCTCATACAGCGGCAGCTTTT
>JAETTS010000561.1 GCA_021769025.1 Enterocloster bolteae | reverse complement strand
AAACGTCCAACTTGAACTGCTCCATGCCCGTACCCATCTGCTTTCAGGACAGCGAGGAGCTGACAGCCGGACTGTAAATATTCGCACATGGCCTGGTAATTATAAGCAATACAATCCAAAGACACTTCAGCCCACGCACGATCAGTAGTTGGATGCAGCATGGCTGTCCTCCTTTAAAGTCCGTTGATCTCTCTTGTAAAATGGCAAGCTACGAAATGATCTTTGCTGACCTCCTTCAGTTTGGGACAGCTGTGGAAGCACTCTTCCTTTGCATAGATGCATCGTGAGGCGAAACGGCAGGCATCCGGCGGATCAATGGGCGAAGTAATTTCTCCCTTTAGCAAAATCCGTTCTCTCTTCTTTTCTCGCTTAATGCCTGGAATCGCAGAAATCAGCGCCTTGGTATAGGGGTGATACTGGTGGCGGAACAACTCCTTGGCCGATGTTGTCTCTACCAGCGCGCCTAGATACATCACATTGATTGTGTCAGAGATATGCTTTACGACAGACAAATTGTGGGTAATAAACATGTAGGTTAGCTGGCGTTCCTGCTGCAGATCCTGCATAAGATTCAGAATTTGAGCCTGAATAGAGACGTCCAGTGCAGACACTGGCTCGTCACAGACAATGAATTTAGGTTCCAACATCAACGCACGGCCGATACCGATGCGCTGCCGCCGTCCGCCGTCCAGCTCATGGGGATAGGAATGTTCCAGGCGTCTGGCCAGACCTACAGTGTCCATGACCTCTCTCACCCGACGCTCATACTCTATATTGTCGTTCACCAGTCCATGCACTAGCAGAGGCTCTCCAATTATTTCACTGACTGTCTGCCGGGGATCAATAGAGGAAAACGGATCTTGAAAGATTATCTGCATCTCCCTCCGCAGTTCATGCAGCCGCTTGGGTGTAATGTCAGAAATGTCTTCCTGTTCAAACACAATCGTTCCTGATGTCTTAGGCAATAAATGAAGGATGACACGGCCAAGTGTCGATTTCCCACACCCGGATTCTCCAACTACGCCCAGCGTTGTTCCGCGCCGGATATCAAAGGAAACATCGTCCACTGCGTGCAGCTGCCCGCTTTTGGTTGAGAAATATTTTTTTAAATTTTGAACCGATAGAATAGTGTCTTTTGTCATTTCTCTTCCTCCTCAGGAGCAAACAGAAAACAGGACACAAAATGTCCATCCTCCAGCTGCACCGGTCTGGGGATTTGTGTCTGACAGATATCTTTGCTGCACGGACAGCGCGGCGCAAATGCACAGCCTTGGGGAAGATCACTGGGGTCCGGCATCATGCCCGGAATAGGCTCCAACCGGTCAGTTTCTACATCCAGATCGGGGAAGGACTTAAACAGTCCCTGTGTATATGGGTGCTGGGGATGTTCAAAGACCTGATCGACTGCTCCCCGTTCCACCACGCTCCCGGCATACATAACATCGACCTTGTCGCACACATCCATCACTACACCCAAATCGTGGGTAATCAAAAGCATAGCGGTATTCAGCTCTACCTTCAGCTTTTTCATCAATTCCAGAACCTGGGCCTGGATTGTCACATCCAGCGCGGTGGTAGGCTCATCGGCAATCAGCAGCTTTGGATTACAGACCAATGCGCACGCGATCATAACACGCTGTTTCATGCCGCCGCTGAACTGGTGCGGATATTCGTCATAGCGCTCCGCGGGAATTCCCACCATTTCCAGCATTTTCTGGGCTTTGACAACTGCCTCCGCCTTGGATATTTTTTCGTGAAGCAGAATGGTTTCCGTGATTTGATCTCCTACACGGAGAATGGGGTTCAGGGAGGTCATAGGGTCCTGGAAGATCATCGAAATTGAGCTGCCCCGTATGCTGCGCATCTTTTTCTTGCTGACAGTCAGTAGATTTTCTC
>JAETTS010000560.1 GCA_021769025.1 Enterocloster bolteae | reverse complement strand
CACGCTGGTCACCTGCAGCTATGAGGTGGATGACGGGCGCACCATACTGTTTGCGGTGGAGACGGACGAGAATACTTGGAAAACAGAATAAATTTGGAAATTGCAAACATGGGGACAGTGTGTTATACTGTACCTTATTATGCAGGATTGTAGTTTGTTATTGATATAAATTCAGTTGGGAGGACAGTATATATGGGAAAATATTTTGGAACCGATGGATTTCGCGGTGAGGCCAACGTGGATCTGACTGTGGAGCATGCATACAAAGTCGGACGTTTTTTGGGATGGTTTTACGGTCAGAAGGAACCGGACACACGCTGTCGGATCGTTATAGGAAAGGATACCAGAAGAAGCAGCTATATGTTTGAGTATTCCCTGGTGGCAGGTCTGACTGCCTCCGGAGCGGATGTGTATCTTCTGCATGTGACCACCACCCCCAGTGTATCCTATGTGGTCAGAACAGAGGGATTCAACTGCGGAATCATGATTTCTGCCAGCCATAATCCTTTTTATGACAACGGCATTAAAGTGATTAACGAGCGCGGCGAAAAGCTGGAGGAATCTGTGATCGAAAAGATAGAGCAGTATCTGGACGGAGAGATGGGAGAGATACCTCTGGCCAGAAAGGATGCTATCGGCCGTACCATAGATTTTGCCGCGGGACGGAACCGCTACATCGGATACCTGATTTCCATTGCCACCCGCTCCTTTAAGAATATGCGGGTAGGCCTGGACTGTGCCAACGGCAGCGCGTCTGCCATTGCCAAGAATGTGTTTGATGCTTTGGGGGCGGATACGTATGTGATCAACAGCGATCCCAATGGTCTGAATATCAATACGGAGTGCGGTTCCACTCACATTCATGTGCTGCAGGAGTATGTAAAGCGCAACCATTTGGATGTAGGTTTTGCATACGACGGGGATGCGGATCGGTGTATCGCCGTGGACGGCGACGGTGAGGTGGTGGACGGAGATAAGATTATGTATATCTGCGGAAAGTACATGAAACAGCAGGGAACCCTGGTGAATAACACGGTCGTAACCACCATTATGTCGAATTTCGGCCTTTACAAGGCGCTGGACAGAGAGGGAATCTCCTACGAGAAGACGGCGGTAGGCGATAAATACGTGTATGAGAATATGTCCTCTTACGGACACTGTCTCGGCGGCGAGCAGTCAGGCCATATTATTTTCAGCAAAAATGCCACTACAGGAGACGGGATCCTCACTTCCCTGAAAGTGATGGAGGTGATTCTGGAGAGAAAGCAGACTCTGGCGAAGCTGGCCTCGGAGATCGAGATCTATCCCCAGGTACTTAAGAATGTAAAAGTAAAGGATAAACTGGCGGCCCAGGAGGATCAGGCCGTAAAAGCGGAAGTTGAAAAAGTGACAGAGGCCCTGGGAGAGGAAGGACGTATTCTGCTGCGCCAGTCAGGTACGGAACCGGTGGTCCGGGTGATGGCGGAGGCAGCCAGCCATGAGACTTGTGAGAAGTATGTGGATCAGGTGATTGAGGTGATGAAGAGCCGGGGACACCTGACAGAGGCATAAAGACAGAGGAAATTGCGGGAGAAGACACCGGAATTACGATTACAAACTAGGAGGAAAGAATATGTTGAATTATCAGCGGTATAAAAGAGTACCTGTTGTGGATTTCCCTGAGAGGAGCTGGCCGTTTAGGCAGATTCAGAAAGCCCCCACATGGTGCAGCGTGGATCTGCGGGACGGCAATCAGGCTCTGGTGGAGCCCATGGTGGTAGAAGAGAAGATGGAGTTCTTTAATATGCTGATCAGGCTGGGATTTAAGGAGATCGAGATCGGTTTTCCGGCTGCATCCCAGATTGAGTATGATTTCCTGCGTCAGCTGGTGGAGCGCCGGATGATTCCCGACGACGTG
>JAETTS010000559.1 GCA_021769025.1 Enterocloster bolteae | reverse complement strand
TACACAGCATATTCCAGACCTGCCATTAAAAGGCAGGACCCTACGCGGTCCGCCGCCCCGCTTTTATACAAAAAGGAATCCGTGACAATAAGCCCTCGCGTGAGTCCTCTCTTTTTTAGTTCTTCTGGAAGCAGCGCGATAGAACCTTTCCCAAATAAGCTGGTCGTCACTGCATGTATCTTTTCCATATCCATGCCCTCTTTCATTAAAGTCTGTGCAGTAATCCAAAAGTAAGTCCTCTGAATCCCTACAGTTCTGCCTGGGGCGGCGAATCCACTATACCAACCACAAATGCATCCACGGGTGCTGAACGGTCCAGTGCGTACTGCGTGGTATTGTCCGTTGTCACCAAAACCAATTCACCGATTCCTGCCCCAATGGTATCCGCCGCGACAATGATATTCCTCTTTTCTCCATAAAATGGTTCTACAAGGAGGAGCTTAAAACCAACCAGGCTGCTGCATTTTCTTGTTGAGACCACATTGCCTTTGATTGTACCTAATATCATTCAAACATTTCCTTTCTGACAGGCAGCCATTGCCCCTGCTTTAACTGAAATGCATTAGCATCGTCTGTATCAATATGAAAATCCAAACGGCTATCAGCGCCAACCCGAATCACTACATGGCTTAAAATGCCTCCCTTGGGACCCGGGACCCTGACATTCACCCGGTCCCGGTCCGACACGCCAAACCATGCTGCATCTGCCTGGGTCATATGGATATGTCTATCCGCCACCATAACACCCTCTGTAAGAGCTACTTCCCCGCAGGGTCCCTTTAATCTGATTCCAGGCGTATTGTCTATCTCTCCCGACGTCCTTACAACAGGTTCAATTCCCAGAAATCTGCAATCACCGGCAGACATCTCCACCTGACTTTTACCTCTCTCAGGTCCCAGTATTCTTACTTTCTCGTAGCTGCCCTTCGGCCCCTGGACAGCTACTTGTTCCAAACATGCAAACTGACCAGCCTGACTCAAATACTTCATGGGTGTAAGAGTATATCCCTGACCAAACAGTTGAGCTACATGTTCCCTGGAGAGGTGGACATGTCTGGCTGAAATTCCAACTGGGACCAGATACGGATCCCTGTTCAGACGTTCCCACTGTTCATAAACCAATGATGATATGGCCTGAATCATCATTTCCCTGTTTTCATCGTCCCTTCTCTCCATATATCACTCCTGCTGTTACCGAATGAAGGGAAGTACAGCGCCTACCGATGTATGTGGACGTGGAATCACATGAACAGCTACCAGCTCGCCTATCCTGCTGGCCGCATCCTGCCCCGCTTCCACAGCTGCTTTCACCGCTCCAACATCACCTTGGACCATAACCGTCACCAGACCCGAACCTATCTTCTCTGTTCCGACCAATTCCACATCGGCTGCCTTTAACATTGCATCAGCAGCCTCAATGGATGCCGTCAGTCCCCTGGTCTCAATCATCCCCAATGCCAGCATTCCTTTCTTTAAAACCATACCTGTTTCTGCCATAATTAATTTACCTCCTCGATCATATTTAAAAGTTTCATTATCTCCGGATGCGGGGCATTGATAACTGCAGCCACTTTTATGGCGTCCGCCCCCACTATCTCCGCTGCTTGGACAGCCGCCTCCATGGCTGCCTCTACAGCCGAGGTCCCGCCTGCCAGGACTGCATGGCATAGTTTTCCTCCCAATTTTCTGTGGAAACTGACTATATCTACCTCTGCCGCCTTCAATGCCTGGTCAACGACAACTACCGTATTGGAATAATAGCTGATTTCTAAAACCCCTATGGCATTACCTATCTTTCCCATGGCGTCCTATCCTCTATATGATATATGTCTTATTTCAAGCGCGGCAATATTCTGGTAATATCCTGATGTGGTCTGGGAATCACATGTACTGCAACCAG
>JAETTS010000558.1 GCA_021769025.1 Enterocloster bolteae | reverse complement strand
GAGGGGACGAGTTCCTTGCCCTGCTCCATCCGGTCAACTCACCGGCGGGTGTGCGTCAGTGTGTCCAAAGGATATGTGCCTCTGTCCGCAGTGTAATGGACAGGGATTTCCATGACTTCTGCGTTACATGCAGCATCGGCATATCCATGTATCCGGCAGATGGGACTAATATTGCCGCCCTGGTGGAGAAAGCGGATAAGGCGGCATATGCGGTGAAGAGAAAAGGTAAGAATGGATTTGCATTTTATTCGGATTTGTTATAGGATCATATATTAGAGTGAACGTTGCTGCCCTTCGGGTCATTCTTGATCAGCGGGCAGCTTTTTTGGTAATCCTCATATGGGGCCGCAGCTGGTCCAGGATGCCGGATGCTTCAGATTAGGGGAGGATTTAAATGAAAAAATGGTCATCAGAAGAAGTAAGGGAGTTTGCCAGGCGCATTCTTTCTTCGTATTTCTGTGAGAATGATGTGGAACTTCTCATATCTACATTTGCGGATGATATCATATGGCTGGGCGGTGGAAAGATGCAGAAGGCAGAGGGACGTGATGCCGTGGCCGCCTGGTTTAGGGAAGGAAAGGATGAGCTGTCTTCCTGCAATATGTTTGATGAGCAGTACGAAGTCATGGAGATGGGAGCCGGCCTGTGGCTTTGTGAGGGTGTCAGTGAGCTTGAGTCCAGGGAGGGAACAGGCGTGTATATCAGGACACAGCAGAGAATTACCTTTATTTTCCGGGAAAAGGGTGAGGCGCTGGAGACCATTCATATCCACAACTCCATGCCGTTTGGTGAAATACAAGAGGATGAACTGTTTCCGGCGGAATCAGGAAAGCGTACTTATCTGGAGCTGGAGGGGGAGCTGCGCCGGCGTGAGCAGAAATACATACAGCAGGCCCGGTTCCTGAGCCAGCTGTACAATTCAGTGCCCTGCGGCATTATACAGTTTGAGAGAGGGGAAGGGCACCGGATTGTAAATGTGAACCGGATGGGGTGGGAGCTCTACGGATATAGCTCCGAGGAGGAATACAGACGTGAGGTAAAGAATCCCTTTCAGATGGTGCTGGATGAAGACAAGGAGTGGATTGAGGGCATTATAGGGGGACTGGCGCTGAATGGGGATACGGCATCTTATATACGCCATACCTTCAGCAGAGATGGGAAGCAGATATGGATCAGCGTCATCATGGGCCGTATTGTCAATGCGGACGGTCAGGAGGTTATACAGGCTGTCTTTACGGATGTGACGGATATAAAACAGCTGGAGTTGGAGCAGGAAAGGCAGCAGCTCATAGAGAACCGTTCACTCAGGGCGGCGATCTGTACGGCCTATCCCCTGATTATGAGCCTGAACCTGACAAAGGATATTTATAATTGTTTTATAGAGGACCAGGACGCTTGTCTGTCCGGGCGCTGTGGAAGCTACACGGAGATGATAAAGGGGGATATTCCCGATGTGTATCCATCCTATCGGGAGGATTTTGAAACGGCCTTTGCCAGAGAGAACGTCCTGGCCAGGTTTGCCGCCGGAGAACGGGACATCTACATGGAGTTTCAGAAGATGGGAATGGACGGCAAGTACCACTGGCTGTCTGTGCAGATTATTTATGTGGAGAATCCCTTTAACGACGATGTGCTGGCCATTGAACTGGTGAAGGTGCTGGACAGCCAGAGGGCGGAGCAGGCCCGGCAGGAGCAGCTGCTGCGGGATGCCCTGGCATCGGCCAAGGCTGCTAACCAGGCTAAATCCGATTTTCTGTCCAGAATGAGCCACGACATCCGCACGCCCATGAACGCCATTGTGGGTATGAGCACCATCGGGCAGCTGAAGTTAGATGACAGAAGAAGTGTCCAGGATTGCTTCTGTAAAATTGACGCTTCCTCCAGGTACCTGCTCTCTTTGATTAATGA
>JAETTS010000557.1 GCA_021769025.1 Enterocloster bolteae | reverse complement strand
CTTAAGAAGAGGATTCCCATTTGCCAATAATGACGATATGAGGGCAGCCGGGTAAAGGGCTGCCAGGGAAAGGAGAACCCAAAATGAATAAGGGAGCAATGGAGAGTACATCGGCGCTGCTTTTTGATTTGCATGGCAAGCCGTCGCCGGGCCAGGCATTTCCACTGGCGCTGCAGCATGGAGTGGCTATGATTGTAGGGTGCGTGACCCCGGCAATCATCGTAGCGGGAGCGGGAGGGCTTTCCGATAAAGATTCTGTTATTTTGATACAGGCGGCATTGGTGGTGTCGGCGCTTACTACCCTGGTGCAGCTGTATCCTCTGCAAAAGGAAATCATAAGGATAGGTTCGGGGCTTCCGGTAATTATGGGAATCAGCTTCGCCTATGTTCCCACCATGCAGGCTATTGCCGGGGACTTTGGGGTCGGGACCATTTTAGGGGCTCAGATTGCGGGAGGAATGGTGGCGGTATTGGTGGGAATGTTTGTGAGACAGATTCGGAAGTTTTTCCCGACGCTGATTACAGGCACCGTGGTATTTGCCATCGGACTGTCCCTCTACCCCACAGCCATCAACTATATGGCCGGAGGAGTGGGGAGCCCTCAGTACGGTTCCTGGCAGAACTGGCTGGTGGCTGTTATTACCTTGGTGATTGTCACAAGCCTGAATCATTACGGAAAAGGGATTTGGAAATTATCTTCTATATTAATCGGAATTATTGCCGGGTATGTGGTGGCGCTGTTTTTTGGAATGGTGGATTTTTCGGCTGTTTCAGGGGCATCGTTTTTTCAGCTTCCCAAGCCGGTGCATTTTGGAATCATATTTGAGCCGTCTTCCTGCGTTGCCATCGGAATTTTGTTTGCCATAAATTCCATCCAGGCTATCGGCGATTTCACGGCTACTACCACAGGTGGGATGGACAGGATGCCTACGGATGAGGAGCTGAACGGAGGGATTGTGGCCTATGGATGCTGCAATATTGTCAGCGCGCTGTTTGGAGGGCTTCCCACGGCTACCTTCAGCCAGAATGTGGGAATCGTCTCCTCCACCAAGGTTGTGGCAAAGCGGGTGTTTGGGATGGCAGCAGGGATTCTTCTGGTTGCCGGGCTGATTCCCAAGTTCTCCTCCGTGCTTTTGACCATTCCCAACTGCGTTCTTGGAGGAGCCACCGTGTCTGTATTCGCGTCCATTGCCATGACAGGCGTGAAGCTGATTACGGCGGCGCCTATGGATTACAGGAACACGACCATTGTAGGGCTGTCTGTCGCCCTTGGAATGGGAATCACCCAGGCCAACGGGGCGCTGGCAAGTTTTCCGGCATGGGTGACTACTATATTTGGAAAGTCTCCGGTGGTGCTGGCCACCATCACAGCCATTATTTTGAATTTGGTGCTTCCGGGACGGAAAAGGGAAGCTGCCGCCGGTTAGAAGATTTAAGATTTTCAAGACAATGATTGGAACTGCAATGTTTGGAACGTATATAAAAAACAGATAGACCAGGAGGAAGGAAATGTTAGTAGTAGGAAACGGTACATTGATTACCCGGGACGACAACAGACCTTTTATTGAAAACGGCGCGGTGGCCATGGAAGGAAACCGGATTGCGGCTCTGGGGACGGATGAAGAGATTCGGAAGCAATACCGTGACGGGGAATACATAGATGCCAAAGGAGGCATTATCATGCCGGCGTTTATCAACACCCATGAGCATATTTACAGCGCCATGGCCCGGGGCCTGAGCATCAAAGGGTATAATCCCAAGGGATTTCTGGATATTCTGGATGGCCAGTGGTGGACCATTGACCGGAAGCTTACCCTGGAGCAGACCAGGTACAGCGCCATGGATACCATGATTTCCTGTATCCGCAACGGGGTCACCACGATTTTTGACCATCATGCCAGCTTTGGCC
>JAETTS010000556.1 GCA_021769025.1 Enterocloster bolteae | reverse complement strand
CTCTGACCCTCATGGGTAAAGCTGCTTTTGTTAATAAACCAGATCTGTTCTGTCTCTGGCAGAGGAGAATCACTTTGATGGAGTGGACAGTCCAAGTCAGGGTCGGGCAGCAGAAATGCACGGTTCGGGGAAACAGGTGGCTGGAAAATATGTAAGCCATGGTAAATTGAGAAAGTCTGAAAATGAAGCCTGTAGGCATTACTGAACAACAATCAGAAGTGTGTGTGTGTGTGTGTGTGTGTGTGTGTGTGTGTGTGATGAGTCTCACAGTTAACTTATCTGAATCTATATCCAACAGAGATGTGGCAACAATAATAACCAGGCAATCCTGCTGTCACTGAGTCCAGTTTCTATGATAAATAAGCCATTGGCCATTTCTATGGTAGTCTTTTCTCCTGGATCCAGGGCTTTGTTGGCTAGAGGGGCTCTAATTCATTCTTCTTGTCTAATCTGCACTCTTCTATAATCTTTGCAACTTTTATTAGCTTGTATCTGTAACTTTTATCTAATATTTGGCACTAACTAATTGAAGAACGCCCTGTACTAGAGTTCTCTGTTTTCTCTTATTTCATATCATATCTAAACACTGGCCAATTATTGTTTAAACCTGCTTGCAGAGCCTGGTGGCAAATCTGGAGGAGATCCCTAACCCTTACACCCATTAAATAACCAATCTGGGTGGGTTCCCTGTGGGCCCAAGGGCCAGTTTCTTGGCCTATGTCTGTGGTGAAGAGAACCTGTAAGAACTTTGCGGGGGAGTTGGTGTCATGTCCTGAATACAGTTTACTCTACATTATGCCATCCGGTGGCTGGTCCCTCAGGGGAAGAGATGCCTCAACATGAGCCTACCAGAGGCATCCCCTTTCTTTATATAAAATAAATCTTTTTCATCTTAAAAACTCAGAGACCACATTTACTCGGACAGGGAGCATGCATTTCTCTTGGCAAGAAGGATATTCATTTACTGAACAAAAGATGTGAGCAGGAGTCAGTTGCAAACTCTGTTAATGGATACATATGACCACTTGGGGCCTCTCCTGTCATGGACCCTGGATGCCAGACTGCACTGTGTCTGCCCTAGGCAGAAGGAGAGGGGAAGAGGGGATAAACCGGTGAGAAATGTAAAACCTGGAGCTGGTCCTGAGGGAAAAAGAAACTCAACAAATGACTGCTGAGAATTGAACTCAGGACATCTGGAAGAGCAGTCAGTGTTCTTAACCATTGAGCCATCTCTCCAGCCCCAAAGCTAACACTGTCAACAAGGATGGAGCTAACCGCTAGGCTGGACTCAGATTTTGTTCCAGTTGACAAAGAAGTGTTAGCAGGGAGGAGGAGGGAAAACTTCTGAAACACTATATCCTCTACTGCTGACACCTTGGGGGGGGGGTCCTGTGGCCATTTAACATCAAACGCAGGCCACTCTAAGTTACATTAAGTGGTCATTAGTCCTAACAACCTGTCCCATGTCAAAAAATTTCGTCAGTCCAAGTCCAAGAACACAGAAAACAAAAGAACAACTAACACAAAGTGCCCTCTTTCGCAGCTGAAGTACACAGACCAGCCTGTCCATGCCACGGACAGGATAACTCAGGCCTTCTGCTCCAGCCACTGGCCAGATCAAAGTCCTGTTACTGAGGCTGTCCGAGCCCTCCTTAAGCTTGCACATATGAATCTAACCAAAAGCAGAACACATGGAAGCTAGATAGAGGCAACATAGACAACTGTGGTACATCGCTCAAGCTGTCACTTCCCCGATTCACCACTCTCCTGTGGGTCTCCTCCAAGAGGTGAGTTTACTGGCCAATACACAAAATATGAGGTACAAATTGAACCACTACCTGAACCTCCTGAAATGTCACTCACAGAGGAGGAAATCTATGTAAAGGCAAGAGTTTAGTCATTCCAAAATATCG
>JAETTS010000555.1 GCA_021769025.1 Enterocloster bolteae | reverse complement strand
GAACCAGAGAAACTATGAGATATGTGAGAAATACGATGAATTTACATTTCTTCAGGAGCTGAAAGCCAAAGGTAAAGTTGGAAAAATTGGTTTTTCCTACCACGACAGCGCCGCCCTCCTGGATGAAATACTCACTGCCCACCCGGAGACGGAGATTGTCCAGCTCCAGATCAACTATCTGGATTGGGACAGCGCTGCTATCGAGAGCCGGAAATGCTATGAGATAGCAACCAGGCACGGAAAATCCGTAGTTGTTATGGAGCCGATCAAGGGAGGTACTTTGACAAAGCTTCCTCCGAAAGCAGAAGAACTTTTCAGGGCATATTGCCAGGACAGTCCAGCCCGCTGGGCGCTGCGGTTTGTACAATCCCTGCCCCAGGCAGACATTGTGTTAAGCGGCATGAACAGCATGGAACAGATATTGGAGAACATGGAGGATGTGAAGCCGCTGACTGTGCTGGAGCAGACGGTGATCCGACAGGTCGCTCATATCATTGAAGAGGAAACCGCCGTAGCCTGTACTGGCTGCCGGTATTGTATGGCTACCTGTCCCAAGGGCATCCCGATTCCTGATTTCTTTGCCATGTATAACGCCTGCCAGCGTGATCCAGGGGAGAAATGGAAGATACAGCCCATTTATCAGCGTATGGCGTCAGATTATGCAAAGGCCAGCGACTGTATCCAATGCGGTCAGTGCGAAAGTCACTGTCCTCAGCGGCTCATGATCATTTCTCACCTTAAGGAGGTGGCAGGCACGTTTGAGTGAGAAAGCCAAGCATGGAGGTCCGGCGGAAGGGTGAATCGCCTGCCCGCCTGCGTCCCCCAGGGAGGCATCCATTACCGGAGAAAACTCCTGGTGCTATAGGTAGTGTGAGGGACAGGAACACAACCTGTCCTCTTTTCATATAATAAAAGAAAAAGGAAAAACTGTATGAAAGACATTACATTATGCCATCCAAGATTGCAGACATTGGCTGTGAAGCTGTTAGAAGAATGCCGCAAACAAGGTTTAAAAATAAAAATAGGAGATACGTTCCGCACAAAATCGGAACAGGATGAATTATACGCTCAGGGCCGGACAAAGCCTGGACAGATTGTGACGAAGGCGCCTGGAGGCAATTACAGTTCATATCACCAATGGGGAACCGCTTTCGACATTTACCGGGCGGATGGAAAAGGCGCCTATTATGATGACGATGGATTCTTCACGAAGGTAGGAAGAATCGGCACATCCATCGGCCTGGAGTGGGGAGGCGACTGGAAGGGTATGCCGGATAAACCGCACTTTCAGCTCCCGGACTGGGGAAGCTCCACAGCAGGAATCAAGAAGCTGTATGCAACGCCAATGGAGTTCATGAGGACCTGGGTTCCCAAGCAACAGCCAGAGGGCTGGGTCCGCGACGCTGCGGGCTGGTGGTATCGGAACGCGGACGGCACTTGGCCGGCGATGCGCTGGAGGTTGATCGATCATCATTGGTATTTGTTTGGCACAACCGGGTATATGATTACTGGCTGGGTGCAGTGGGACGGCGAAAAGACCGGTGCCGGGGACTGGTATTATCTGGAGGAAGCCGGTGAGTTCCAGGGCGCCTGCTGGCATGAGAGGGCTGAGGGAAAGGGTGGTCTTGAACGGTGGTACGTATGATCTGGCACTTCCTTCACTGCTATTTCCACAGGGTAGCATGTGTTAACCTTTAAAAGAAATCGGGCTATAACAGCCTGTGTTATATTAAACTCAAAGGGGCTGCTTTAGCGGCTCCTTTTTGGACCACGGGATTGTGAACGAGGAAATTATATACGCATAGGCAACATTGTGGCAGAGGGTAAAATCTCTGTCATTTTTCTTTTCGGAAAGGTATTGAAACAAATTTTTTATTCAGATACACTATATGTAAGTTTACAAAAGATAGCGGAA
>JAETTS010000554.1 GCA_021769025.1 Enterocloster bolteae | reverse complement strand
GGGAGACATGCGGTGAAACCTACTGGCATCGGAAACATCAAATCCGAAACATGGGCATCTGCACGAAGCATAGGTGTAGGCTTGTGGAATCCAGTGTTCCGGCGAAGAGTGAGCAGAGCTTCACTTTTTGTCCTGCTGAACATTGCATAGGCCACAACAAGGTTGCCTTTGAGGAAGAACCCCAGATGATCCGGTTGGCAAGCTACCTGGACTCCGTATTTGACGCACCAATAGATTTTAACAAAGATATTCCTATCAGTTCCATCCTGTATGACGGTTTGAGCCGGACGAAGTATTTGAAGCCATCAGGCCGAAGCAGGTACACGAAGACGCTTGCCGATGATCTGAATGTGTTCTATGGAGGCATGGGTCTATGTAATATAGCGAGTATGTACCAGATTCAGAGGGTATTGCTGGGGAATAGGTCTGATTTTTCAGTGGTATGTCAAATCGCCTTTTTCCTCGGCATGGAGCCAGAGGAATTAACGTCCTCTACTCTGACACCGGAACAGATTCAGCAGGAGCAGGACAGCCACTACATGAAAGATACCGCCCCCGTAGACTGGGTACAGTTGGATGCAGACACAGCCCCTATATTGGAAAAGGTTGTCCAAGGCGTATATGATGGCACGGCCAACGAGAACAGTAGGCCCGAACGAGTATCAGAGAGACTTGTGTATCGGGAGATGGGCTTGCTGGGGCATCAACTGGAGAATATGCCAAGATGCAGGGCCATCTTTGAACGATACACAGAGACCTATCCCGAGAGCTGGGCCAGGAAGATCATTTGGGCATATCAGAGATTAAGAGCGCAAGGCAAGCCCTTCTATTGGTCGGATATTAGGAAACTCTCAGGGGTGAAGAAAAAGAACTTCTCGACGGCCATGCCACATCTGAAAGAACATACAGACGATGAAACAGCCAATCAAATCATAGCTTTAGTTGCAGCGGATACATGAAGAATTCCCAAGTTGCCAACTATGCTGATACAGTGATGATAGATCAGCTACATTCCATTGTGAGAGACAGCAGCAACGAGGGGTAGGGATCACATCCCTACCCCTTCATCTCACTAAGTTTTATTGCGTAGAACTGATTGCCACCAGTACCGTTGACCTACTGGTGGTAAATATTACCGAGTGGACTTTGCTCTATAGTTTTTAGGGCTTGTCTCCTCCATTAGCTTCCTGTGGTCACATTTAAGTCGTGTGGGTCGAGGCACAGTAGCGGATGAAAGCTGCGCTTGGGTATCTGAAATCTCATCAGGAGATTCCGTGCTTTGATCCTGCGTTGACTCCACATCGGTCGGCATAGCAGATGAATCCAACGTCTGATTTGATGCGGCTCCGCCAGCACTACCTGTATCCTCATGACTATTCAAAAATTCCTCTAGCTTATCCTGCTTCACAGTCCTGGGTAACTTCGTTCCTTTCTTCTGCTCTGATATAATCCCGGCATCTTCTAGCCTCTGGAGAAATCTATTTGCCCTATCATACCCCATTTCAAATTTGTCCTTGAGCTGCTTATTAGAGATTGTCTCCTTCTTATCATCTCGTATCCACTTAACAATCTCAATGAAGCATTGCTCGTCTGGGTCAACTTCTATCCCAGAATCACAAGTTATTGGGGAAGTCCCTGATTGAGAACCAACCTGCAATGTCTCATTTGTTAGTTTCACATCATCATACCGATGCCCAACACTACACTGACTGAAGTTCATGGTATGGAGCATACTCATGATTTCTTCAGTAGGCATGAATGAACCTTGTAATCTTCTAAGGCCCTCATACTGGTCACATCGAAAGTACATAGCTCCTTTCCCGTATAAGTTCACAGCGTCAGATTCACCGATTATCACCTTTGAGGTATGCCAGTTAGTACATCTGAATGCGATACCAGCGGCTAGATTAGTATTTTT
>JAETTS010000553.1 GCA_021769025.1 Enterocloster bolteae | reverse complement strand
CATCTTGACGTAATCCATGGTTTCCCAGCCGGCCGTACCCTCCTCTAGCTCCATCCACACGTACACGCAGCAGCAGAAGCCGAGAAGCAGTACAATTGCTGCAAGTCCCAGGGAGGATAGGCGCTTTCTCGTCTTCTCCAGGCAGTAGCCGCCTCTTGGCATACCGGGATTTTGCTTTTTCTGCCAGGCGGAGAAGCCAAGGGCTATGAGAAAGCTCCACAGGTACCCGATGAAGTATCCGGCTCCTGCCACAAACACAATGGCTAGAAGCAGGTTCCACGGCCAGGGGATACCACCTGAGCCCTTGTTCTTTGTTTCCATGCTAATCACTCCTTTGTATCTTTATGATTTCTTTGTAAATTTCGATTCCTGTATCCGCCAG
Organism: Enterocloster bolteae; assembly: GCA_021769025.1. The sequence continues at coordinate 1,538 of JAETTS010000553.1, read as the reverse complement.
GAGAGCCAGTAGGATCACAGCGTAGAGCACCATAGGGAGCTTGGTTTCTCCGTTGATGACGTAGGCATAGGAGCTGTAGGAGACTATCAGATGCAGCATCGGCACGTAGAACTTCCTGGGCCAGCGCATGCAGTATAAAAGGGCCGCTATGTCCGCCGTGAAGCCTGCTGAGGCCGGCATGGAGGGCGCCAGATAGGGGAGCAGCAGGGCAAGAAACAGGAACAGGCGCAGTATCAAATCTCTTGTAAGCGCAATTCGCTTCTTCACAAAGACATAGGCTATGGTAAAGAGGATCCCAAGCAGGCAGAGCAACGCCACCTGATTGTAGAGCTCCACAAACATGCTTTTTCCGATGATTTCATAGAGATTCGGCCAGCCCAGATTCAGAGTGGCGGCGCTTAATTTCAGCCGCACAGCTGCCAGGATTGCCCCGACGACCAGTGCCACGGCTCCCCGCAGCCGCTCTCCCCTTTCCAGAATACACAGGCCCAGGAAAAGGGGAAAGGCATACTGACTACTGTTCTGCCCCCACAGAGCGCCATTGGCTACCAGTGTGGGATAGATAGCCAGAATGGCGTAGGTCAGGAAGGCTTTGTTCCGGCTCCCGGTATAATCATGGACGATCACTGCGCAGACAATAATCAGAAAAAGCTCCAGCAGAAGGCCTGCCTGCTTTTGCCCGTCCATGGGTGTATAATCGTTCACGGCCAGGCGGAGCATGACGCCCGTTCCCGTGATGCAGACTGCCAGAAGCGCATCCAGGAACGAAAATTCCAGCGCCTTTATTTTCCATTTTTTTACAATCAAATTTCTAAGCCATTCATCCATACTATTGCCTCCCCTCTCTGGCATCTTCTGTTCTCACGGCAAAGGCTTCGAACAAGGAGGTCTCTGACAGGGGAAGCTGATTCTCCGGATTTGTCATAAAGCGCCAGACATCCAGTCCTACGGCAATCAAAAGGGCAAGCTCTGCCAGGGCCCAGACTCCGTAATAGATGGTGGGCTCCTGATCTCCTAAGTGGCTTAGATAGGCCATATAGCAGGTAAAGGACATTAAAATCTGCACCAGAGGAATGTAAAACCGCTTCCAGTTCATCATGGCATAGAGAACTGCCAGGATATCTGCCAGGCATCCGTACCGCTCATGCATGTGAGGCAGGAAATAGGGCGTAAGAATGGCAAAGAACAGGGCCATCTGTACAATAAACTCGTTGGTGATGCGGTAGCGCTTCTGGGCCATGGCGAACATCACGCACATGAGAATCCCCAGGATCAGCCAGGTTCCCGCTTCGGCGTACTCCAGAAGAAAGTACTGATTTCCGATAATCTGATAGATATTGGCCCACTTGATGGACAGGGACCACACATCCTGGGCCCCCTGAGCCATATAAATATTGATGAGCTCTATCAAAGGCCGCCCTGCTATCCAGGCAGGAATGATGCTCAGGAAATACAGACCGGGAATCCACAGAAAATGCTGAATCCTGATTCGTTTATTTACCCACAGAATCACCAGGAAGGGGAAAATAAACAGGGAC
>JAETTS010000552.1 GCA_021769025.1 Enterocloster bolteae | reverse complement strand
ATATGGACAGAGACATATGATGGGATACACCTTCCGGAATATCCAGACATCCATGAGGGGGTTATCTCCTTGCGGTTGAATTCCCTGGATTGTAATCCAGAGAAACATACTGGCGTATGGTTGGATTTACCCGCAGGAGAAATGGAAATAGACCAGGCTCTCAAACGGCTGGAGGTCTCTTCGTTGAATTCCTGCATTATTACTGAAGTAAAGAGTATTGTTCCACTATTTAATTATCAGATTGCCAGTGATACGGACATCAATGAGTTAAATATCCTGGCAGAGCGGATCCAGACATTTCCTGATGGGGAAACACTGATAAAATATAAGGCAGTATTGGAATTTGAACAAAGTAATGACCTGGAGTTGAATTTGAATATTGCAAACAATTTGAACTGTTATGAGTTGGACCCATCTATCATTTCATTAGAATGCTATGCGGAACAGGTCTTTCAGAAAGCAGGTATTGATACAGATGATCCTTCCTTCGCTTATTTTGATTTCAGGGGTTATGGGGAGCGTTATATGCTGAAGAAAGGTGCTGCTATGACTCCCTATGGTGTCGCCTCCAGAAATGAGCAGACGTTTGTGTGGGAATCAGCCAGGTCAGTATCAGACATGGTGATGCAATGAGTTTGAGTTTAAGAATCGCGATACTGGTGTGATAGATTAGAATAGTTGTAGGGCCGCCTTTATGGAGGTCTCTTTTTATTTGGAGATGTAAGATGCGAATATATATCAAGAGAGAGAATATCAGTCAGGGGGTATGGATGGACCTACCCGCCAGTCAGGATGAGATAGAACGGATATACATGGAGCTGAAAGGGATGCATTCTTCTAGTATGATACCGTTTATCGCCGGGGTGGAATCGGACGTGCCATCGTTGGCAGAATGCCTGGAAGATTGTACGGTATTTAAGAATGGACATTTGGAATTGCTCAATGAGCTTACTCGGGAGATGGCCGTGTGGGAGAAAGATGAGAAGGAAAGATTCGGTGCAGCGCTTATGTGGGACCATCCGGACTCAATCGAAACGGTAATGGACGTGGCAAAGAACCTGGACCGTTACATCCTGGATGACCGCATGAAAAACTGGGAAGCGGCCGGGCGTCTGGAGTTGGAAAAGCGAGGAATACAGATAGACAAGAGAATTGAGCCGTTTCTGGACTTTGAATCCATTGGAAGGGAATATGTAAGCACGAAAGGCTGTATGACCCCCATGGGTTATGTGATTAAAAAACAGACTGCCCCGTGTAGGAGTAAGGAACAAGGGTATGACTCTTACAAAGGATGTTTTCTTTCTGTCCATATGACAGATGAGAACTGGAATAAAGAAATATTCCAACTTCCGCTTACAGAACAGAAGAAAGCCTGTCCGGCAGTGAAAAAATGGGACGCCTATGCCATACAGCACACCAGTGGTTATCTGGGGGAACTTTCGTGTTATCTTCCACCAGGAATTACGTTATCTGAACTAGACCGGGTAGCCGATGTAATCGACAGGGAAGTCGCCCGAAGAGGGATACTGGAGAAGGAAAAACTCTATGCTATTCTGGAAGCTGGATTGCCGGAAACCATAGGGGAAGCATGTGATATTATCCAAGACTATGAAAACCACGTGTATGTTCCTTCTGATAAGATGGGCCGTAAGACGATGGCGAGAATGTTGGCTCTACAGTATTTCAGGATAGTCCTGCCAGAGGAGCTGAAACCGTTCTGCCGTTATGAGGAATATATGGAATCCTTTCCGGACCGATACATGGTAACCACATTCACAGGCCATGTATTTCATCCAACCAGGGATTACAGCCGCCGTCTGTCAGAGAACAGGACCATCCGGCTCTATAGCCCCCTGACAGTCTCAATGTTCTGGAATAACCGAGATGGTTTCATGCCGGAGATATTATCAGGTGAACGTTTAAT
>JAETTS010000551.1 GCA_021769025.1 Enterocloster bolteae | reverse complement strand
CGGAGTCATGGAATTAAACGCATAATTTCCCACACCGTCTACGGGACTGGAAACCGGAAGCAGGTTTGGATCTTTTGCGCCGCTCCTGTTTAAAAGAATCATAGTCAGGGTAACCTGGCTGTTCTTACAGTTCTTTGCCAGCGGAAGATACGCATCCGGATTCTGGTCAGATGCCTGGTTGCAGATTACCTGATCCACTCCAAGTTCCAGAATATCATCAAACAGCTCCTGCTGTGAAATCAGAAGTCCCTTTTTGCTGGCCGGCGGCTGGTAAAAGGCCAGAGATGTGATACTCATGGAAGCGGCAAGGACCGCCGACAATGTCAGACCTGCGATTTTTTTCATCGTCATTTTCATACGCTCTCCTTTTTACTGTAAAGTTTTTGGAATCCTATGCTCATTATAACACCTGTTTTCCGGGCCTTCAACCTTTTCCGCTTTTCGGCTTTTCTTCCTCCCGAACAGTAACCGGTTAGTAACCATTCCGCCTTGTATCTTCTTGCCCGCGTACTGCGGACAGGGAGCACGCGGCCATTTTTTTCTTGCATTTTCCCCTCGTCGATGCTATAATGTTCAATAACTAATTAATATTTCAAAAATTGAACATCGAGGTGTGAATATGAAATTGCGAAATAAAATTGACTGGAGTACTGTTTTCATTCCCTTCTGCCTGATCCTGTTTTTATGTATCAGCTTTATCGCCGCCCCGGACGGCTCCAAACAGATTCTGGACCAGCTTCGTTCTCTGCTGGGAGACACCTTTGGCCTGTACTATTTAGTAATCGGCCTCGGTATCTTTCTTTTATCCCTCTCTCTGGCCTTTTCCAGATATGGCTCCATCCGGCTTGGCAAAGAAAATGAGAAGCCCAGATATTCAGATTTTGCATGGAGCAGCATGATGTTCACTGCCGGGCTCGCGGCCGACATCCTCTTCTACTCCTTCTGCGAATGGATCCTCTATGCCAACGACCCCCACATCGCTGAGATGGGAGCCATGCAGATCTGGTCCAGCACCTACCCGATTTTCCACTGGGGGCCTATTCCCTGGAGCTTTTATCTGGTACTGGCCGTAGCTTTCGGTTTCATGCTCCACGTCCGCGGCTGCCATAAACAAAAATATTCCGAAGCCTGCCGCCCCATACTTGGCAATAAAGTGGATGGAATCTGGGGTAAAGCCATCGATCTCCTGGCTCTGTTCGCTCTTTTAGCCGGGACAGCCACCACGTTCTCTCTGGCCACGCCGCTCATGGCTCAGGTACTTTCGCGTCTCACCGGGCTTCCGGAATCAAAGTGGATTACTATTTCCATTTTGATTGTGATATGTATCGTCTACACCTATGCCCTGGTTCATGGAATGAAGGGAATTTCCCGGCTTTCCGCCTCCTGCATGTATTTATTTTTCGGTCTGCTGGCCTATGTGCTTTTGTTCGGCGGCGAAACCCGGTACATTCTGGAAACAGGATTTGCCGCGATCGGAAATCTGGCACAGAATTTCCTCAGCCTTGCCACCTTCACGGATCCCTTAAGAACTACCTCCTTCCCCCAGAACTGGACGATTTTTTACTGGTCTTACTGGATTGTGTGGTGCGTGGCATCGCCATTTTTCATTGGCAGCATTTCCAGGGGGCGCACCATCCGCCAGACGATTTTAGGCGGCTACATTTACAGTCTGGGCGGCACCTTTTTAAGCTTTCTGATCCTGGGGAATTACAGTCTGGGACTTCAGGCAGGCAAAAAGCTGGATGTCATGGGCCTTTATGGAGTTACCCAGGACCTCTATTCCACCATCATCGCCATCGTGGATACCCTGCCTCTGGCTCCTGTGGTTCTGATTCTTCTGATCGCCGCCATGATCGCCTTTTATGCCACCAGCTTTGACTCCATCTCCCTGGTTGCCGCCTCCTATACTTACAGGCAGATGACAGGAGAC
>JAETTS010000550.1 GCA_021769025.1 Enterocloster bolteae | reverse complement strand
GTAAGCGATGAATAACATGACGGTTTTACAGTTCTATGAATCTGTGTAATACTCTATATAAATGGAGATACTTCTACTTCGATTCTCGATGTCTTGCACCCAGGGCATGGCATTCCAAAGCCGTTCATCTGCCCTATGCATACACGCTCCATTCATACAGTAGGAAGGAGTAAACTGTCAGTGGCTCAAAAACGTATCAAACGTACTGATCAGGAATGGTTCGATCTGATCACAGAATGCAGGACCAGTGAACTAAAAGTCAAAGTCTGGTGTGAACAACATGGCATAACAGCTAAGGCACTTTATTACCATACACGGCAGCTTCGGCAGAAGGGGTATACAATCCCACAAAAACCTGCCACAGATCTACACCAGGAAAAGCAGGAGGTTGTCTGCCTGGACGTTCCGGAAGTCCTCTTCCCAGATAGATCCAGAACGCCCGCTCCCCCCACAGACGAGGGCAGGGCTGCCATCTGTCTGAGCTTCCATGGGATCCATATGGAAGTTACCAATTATGCAGGGAAGGAAGTCATCTCAAATCTATTAAAGGCCCTGCTGGGATCGTGTTAGGCGATCTTTCCGGAGTATCAAAGCTCTATCTGATCACAGGCCGTACGGATATGCGCCTCTCGATCGATGGACTTATGGCAATCATCCGGGATACCTACCAGATGGACCCCTATGCAAATGCGCTTTATCTTTTCTGCGGCAGGAAATCCGACCGCCTGAAAGCACTGCATCATGATAAGACCGGTTTTGTACTGCTATATATGCGGCTGGATTCCGGTAAGTTCCAGTGGCCGCGCAATGCATCCGAAGTCCGCACCCTTTCCCGCCAGGAATACCGCTGGCTCATGGAAGGACTTTCCATTGACCAGCCAAAGGCGCTGCGCCCTTCGCAAAAGAGGGATTTCTGATTATTTTTGTGAAAAACAGAGAATTGAAAAATTTTATTCTGCGCTGGAAATACCTGTAAAAAACGGTTATCCACAAACAGACACAGATCATGGGGGATTATCCACGCCAGCTTTCCTGTTTCTGGAAATCCATGTGGATAACATCCCCTGAAAGGCTCGGAAATCTGCTGTTTCCAGGAGTTATCCACATATCAGCCCTTCGTCAAAATGTCCAATCCCTCTTTCAGACCCGTTTGCAGGCCGCTCCGTTTTTCTTTATAATAAGAGAAACACAAAAGAGGAGGCACGGATGCTGTGGAAGACCATACAGAGAGACTGATCGGGCTCATGCAAAAGACAATTGAACAAAAAGATGAACAGATCAAAGAACTACGCACAACCATTGCTGACCTACAGGCCACCGTTGCTAACCTCAATGAGACCATCGAAGAATTCCGGAGGAAATTTTTCGGCTCATCCAGCGAAAAGACCAGACGAAAAAGCAACGAAGAAGAGGAAGGGGAGAAAGTTACAGTCAAAAGCCATACCCGGGAGCGGAAGCGGAAACCCAAATCCAAACGGGAGGAGCTGTATAAAAATCTGCCTGTCAGGGAAGTGAAGTGCCCCGTACCGGAAGACTGCCGGCTCTGTCCGGATTGTGACACGCCAATGGAAACTGTCGCATGGACATATGTCCGGGAAGAACTGTGCATCACCCCTGCGAAATTGGAGAGGGTGCGTTATCTGCAGGAAGTCCTAGCCTGCCCCGTCTGCCGTGAAGAAGACGAAGGGACATTTACCAAAGCTCCTACCCCTGCGCCTCTGCTGGCCCACAGTCCAGCCTCCCCATCCATGGTCGCATATGTCATGTACCAGAAATTCATGAATTCAGTCCCGTTTTACCGCCAGGAGATGGACTGGCTGCAGAAGGGGGCTCCCCTTGCAAGGGAAACAGCAGCAAACTGGTGCATCAAATGCGCATTTGAATATTTCCAGCCAGTCTATGACCTTCTTCATGAGTATCTTCTGAAACGGGA
>JAETTS010000549.1 GCA_021769025.1 Enterocloster bolteae | reverse complement strand
GCTTCTTCAGCATCTGCCTTCATTCCCTGGCTGGCCTTTTTTTCGTATGCTTCTGCCTGATCAGTCAGTCCTGCCGCATAGCCCAGAGCACGCTTCATCTTCTCCGTATCCCCCTTTTGCTCCGCCTCTTTTGCTACGCCCATAGGAGTCGCTACCATACGGATACTGGCACTGGCTCCAGCTAACCCTTCCATCGTCTTTACATTCATGCTGTGTCCTCCTTCCTGAAATCAAGTAAACATAAAGCTATGTGGATTGAAAGCCATATTGCCTATGGCTCCTGCCTGTTATGTCGGCACTTAGGAAGAAGAAACTAAGTATGATGGCATATACGGTTTTTTACATGTTGTATATGGCCAGGATGTGTTCTTTTGCTATCCTGAACCTGGTCTTATCCCCTTGCCATCTCTTCTGCCATACCTCGCAGCATCCTGCACCTGGCCTGAATATCCGGTGCAGAAAAAATGGCCGAGACTAAGGCTACACCGTCCACTCCACTTCCAGCCAGTTCCATAATCGTATCCTGGTTGATCCCTCCAATGGCCACAACCGGAATCTCCACCACACTGCAGATCGCTTTCAGCGTATCCATTGGCATCCGCCCCACATCGGTTTTCGTTAATGTGGGAAATACTGCCCCGACCCCCAGATAATCCGCCCCCCAGGAAGCCGCCGCCTTAGCTTCCTCTACAGTATGGACAGACACGCCCAGAATCATATCCTCTCCCACCAGACGGCGCACATCGCCAGCTGCCATATCCTCCTGGCCTACATGGATACCATCTGCCTTGCATCCAAGGGCAACAGACACCTTGTCATTAATAATGAGAGGAACCCCATATCGCCTGCACAGCGCCTGGATGTGTTTTGCCTCCTGAAGAAAGGCTTCCTCATCCAGTTCTTTCTCCCGAAGCTGTACACAGGTCACCCCGCCTTTCAGCGCTTCCTCCACCTGATCATACAGGCATTTCTCTCCTGTCCACGCCCGGTCAGTCACTGCGTACAACAACATGGTTTCCCTAGTGCACCTCATAGTTGCCTCCCATCCCTTCAGAGGGCATCCCACAGGCATCACCATTCCAAAGGACAGCCTTTGCTCTCTTCCCCAGTTCTTTTGGTGTCAGATGATACATCGCGTCAATGATATAGTTTCTGTAGGAAGCATTGCCATCCTGGCTGTTCATCCGGCTGTATCCGATCTCGCCGCACAGCCCCATAGCGCAGACAGCCGCCGCCGTAGCCTCCAGAGGAGAACCAGGATTTGCCGCGACAAATGCTGCTGTCAATGCAGAAAGCTGGCATCCAGTTCCGGTGACAAGTCCCATCATCGAATGGCCATTGCGGATGCAGTATGCATGTTCTTTGTCCGCTACAATGTCAATGACTCCCGTAATCACCACAACTGCTCTACTTTGAAGGGCAAATGCTTTTGCACATTCCACTGCCTCCTCCAAGGTTCCTTCTGCCACCTGATCAGACACGTCTGCATCCACTCCTTTTGTCGCTCCGTTTCCTCCTGCCAGTGTCCGGATCTCGGATCCATTTCCCCGGATGACTGTAAAGGGAATCTCCTTCATCAGCTTCAGGGCTGTCTCTGTCCTCAATCTGGATGCTCCGGCTCCCACTGGATCCAATACAATCGGATGCCCCAGCTCATAAGCCCGCTTCCCTGCTGCAAGCATAGAAGGAATGGTATTGCGGTTCAAAGTTCCGATGTTTACATTCAATCCCTGGCAGATACCGGTGATCTCTGCAACTTCATCTCCATCATCCGCCATAATCGGTGAAGCGCCACAGGCCAAAAGCATATTGGCACAGTCATTTACCGTCACATAATTGGTTATGTTGTGGATCAATGGCGATGTTTTACGGACATTTTCAAATACTTTCTCAAACTCTAATTCGTTCTCAAACATAGTGTTTTCTCCTCCTCGGATCCTTTTTGTAAA
>JAETTS010000548.1 GCA_021769025.1 Enterocloster bolteae | reverse complement strand
ATCATCCAGGAAGCTCTGGTTGAGACCATCGGATGTTCCGGCATGACTCATTCCGCAGCTATGGCAGCAGAGATTCTTCCAGGCCTGACCGTTATGGAAGCACTGAACACCGACCTGGTATGTGATGCAATCAATACTGCTATGAGAGAACTGTTCCTGCAGATCGTTTACGGTCGTTCCCAGTCTGCATTTTCCGAGGATGGCCTTCCAATCGGCGCAGGTCTTGAGGATCTTGGAAAAGGATTACGCTCTCAGGTAGGCACAATGTATGGAACTCTGAAGAAAGGACCTCGTTATCTGGAGATGGCAGAGGGTTATGTAACCGGAATCGCTCTGGACGCAGACGACCAGATTATCGGCTACCAGTTTGTTTCCCTTGGCAAGATGACTGATTTCATCAAAAAAGGCGATGACCCCAACACCGCTTGGGAGAAAGCAAAAGGCCAGTACGGCCGTGTAGCAGACGCAGTAAAAATTATCGACCCACGTCAAGAATAAAGCAAAATTTCACGCAAAGCGGGAAATTTTGCGCTACGCAAACGGAATGAAATGGAGTTTGCGTTTCCCGCTTCAACCTGAAGCAAAGAATGTTCGTTTATTCCCGCTCCAACCCGAAGCAGGGAACCATTGCACTTCCCGTTTCGCAGCAATCAGAAATTTAAGAAATTTTGTGTCATAACCAGAATTTTGAGGAGGAATTACATATCATGGCATTATTTGAATCATATGAGAGACGTATTGATAATATCAATAGCGTATTGAATAGTTATGGCATCGCTTCTCTGGAAGAAGCTGAGAAGATTACGAAGGATGCCGGCCTTGATGTATACAATATGATCAAAGGCATTCAGCCCATCTGCTTTGAGAACGCATGTTGGGCTTACACAGTAGGTGCAGCCATCGCCATCAAGAAAGGCTGCAGAAAAGCTGCAGATGCAGCGGCGGCTGTAGGCGAGGGACTTCAGGCTTTCTGTATCCCAGGCTCTGTCGCTGATACCCGTAAAGTAGGATTGGGACACGGCAATTTAGGCAAGATGCTTCTGGAAGAAGAGACCGAGTGCTTCGCATTCCTGGCAGGCCACGAGTCCTTTGCAGCAGCAGAAGGCGCGATTGGTATCGCCGAGAAGGCAAACAAAGTTCGCCAGAAACCACTGCGTGTTATCTTAAACGGCTTGGGAAAAGACGCAGCACAGATCATCTCCCGTATCAACGGATTTACCTTTGTTGAGACAGAGTACGATCCCTATACCAATGAAGTAAAGGAAGTTTCCCGCAAGTCCTATTCCGAAGGCCTCCGTGCAAAGGTTAACTGCTATGGCGCTAACAGTGTTCCGGAAGGCGTTGCCATCATGTGGAAAGAGAATGTGGATGTCTCCATCACCGGCAACTCCACCAACCCAACCCGTTTCCAGCATCCAGTAGCAGGTACTTACAAGAAAGAGCGTCTGGAAGCAGGCAAGAAGTATTTCTCCGTAGCATCCGGCGGTGGTACCGGACGTACCCTCCATCCAGACAACATGGCAGCAGGTCCAGCTTCCTATGGTATGACCGATACCTTAGGGCGTATGCACTCTGACGCACAGTTTGCAGGATCTTCTTCCGTGCCAGCCCATGTAGAGATGATGGGTCTTATCGGTGCAGGCAACAACCCCATGGTTGGTATGACTGTAGCTGTGGCAGTTTCCATCGAGGAAGCGGCGAAGGCTGGGAAGTTCTAAGAAAATTCTATATAATAGCGTAAAATCAAGGGTTTTCCATGATATGAGAAGTCGTGGAAAGCCCTTAATTTTGTCAACATTCTTCTCCTATTTCCATCTTTCGTATCGCTATATGCTTAACCATGAATGTATAATATGGAAATATCTCCCCTTTTCCCTTTCTAATACTCAATCTAACCTTAAAGAATTAGAATTGTAGTGACAGTATTTCTCCAGTTGTGGAGAGAATATTGTTATCAT
>JAETTS010000547.1 GCA_021769025.1 Enterocloster bolteae | reverse complement strand
ATAGTGCTCATAATTCTCATCCCAATTCTGGCCGATCTCCCCGTAGGACCATACCTGCATCTCAGCGATGTGGCGCAGTTCCATAAAGTTTCCATGACCGCAGCCAAATGGAAATGCGGCAACCATGGTTACATTGGGAGAGCCCAGGGCAGCTGCCACATCGATGGTGCGGCAGAAATCCGAAAACTTAGCGTCGCTGATCTCCTTATCCATACTGGCAATGCCTTCCGGCGTATGGTTAAAGTTGGTAATTACCATTCCCAGGCTGGCGATCAGCTCTTTCAAATGTGCGATGGTCTCAGGGGTATAGTACTCATCCAACGCCTTTCTGCTCCATCCGATCATCTCCACTCCCTTAAATCCAAGAGCGTGCAAACGCTTAATTGCCTCGTCATACGGCGGATTCCACGTAAGAGGCCATACAGGTGCTCCAAAATACATAGTTTTCCATTCCTTTCTGCTTTTTTATTTTAACCGCTTAAGGTTGCGGCTCCTTTATCTTTTTCAGGGCATGGACAATAAAATCATTGCGGCGCTTCACCAGGGCATCCATGTCCTTCTCGGACCAGTCGTAAAAACCCCGTCCGGTTTTGTATCCTAAATTCCCTGAATCCATCATTTCTTTAAACACAGGCGAGGCATTCTGCCTGGCGCTGATCTCCGGCAGCACCGTATCCTGTACCGGACCGCAGATATCAAATCCCACGGCATCCACATGCTCCAGAGGCCCCCACACCGGGAAACGCAGAGCCATTCCCATTTTAATGGCCGTATCCACATCCTCCGCACTGGCAAGCCCCATCTCAACGATGTTTACTGCCTCCCGGATGACTGCCTGAAGAATGCGGTTGGCAAGCTGCCCTGGCAGGTCACGCTTCACAATGACCGGAGATTTTCCCCATCCTTTTAGCATGTCTGCGATCTTCCCCGCAAGTTTTGGATCCGAGTGGTCTCCGATCACCACCTCCACCAGCGGAATCAGATTGGCTGGCAGCCAGAAATGGGTGGTAAGGGTTCGTTCCGGGTGCTTTGTCCTGGCGGCGATATCTGTGATGCGAAGTCCCGACGTATTGCTTAAGATAGGCACTTCCACTGGCAGCATCTCATCCAGAAGGGCAAACATCTCCTGCTTTGCCTCAAGCTTCTCAAAGATAGCCTCGATCACTACAGATGCCGTCCCACATGCGGTTGAAAGACAGTCTTTGGTTTCGATCCTCTGTAAAGCCTCCTCTGCCTGGGATAAATGGCACAACCCCTGGCTTACCAGCTCCTCCAGATTCTTCCCGGCCCGTTCTCTGGCGCTGTCCAGCGCTTCCGGAACAGAATCGTACAGAATGGTATGGTTTCCTGCCAGTGCGCTGCAGGCGGCAATTCCACATCCCATCATACCGCTTCCTACAATCAGTACGCTGTTTCTCTCCATTCTTTCTTTACTCATAGTACTTGCGAACCTTCTCCTTACCGGAATCATAGATGGTGCAGATCATCCTCATAGTCTTCATGGCTTCGGCTCCGTTGATGTACGGCTCCTCTCCTTTGGACAAGCTGTCATAAAATGCCCGTATCTGCTTCACATGGCTGATTCCCCAGTACCCCTTTACATCTCCGTAGTGAAACCCTTCTCCCGGAATCTTATCCGCTATGTATTTGCGTCCATCCTTCATGGTGATCTCACACCGGTCTGCCTTAATGTTGATCACTCCGTTCTCGCAGAAGATTTCCACTTCCACGTCTGAGTCTGTGCAGTAATAATTGATGGTATAGAAAGAAGCCAAGATCCCGGTCTTCTTAAACTTGATAACGCCTTCCGCCGAGTCCTCCACCTGGATAATCTCATGGGTACGGTTTGCAATGTTTACATCCACCCACTCTGGCTCGTCATCCAGAATCCAGCGCATCAGGTCAAAGGTATGGATGGCCTGATCGATGATCACACCGCCGCCCTCCTTGTCCCAGGTG
>JAETTS010000546.1 GCA_021769025.1 Enterocloster bolteae | reverse complement strand
GCCAGCCCCCAAAAAGGCGATGTGGTGCTGGATGTGTGTGGTGCGCCTGGCGGAAAAAGCCTTCATATCGCGGATCTTCTTGACGGAACCGGTCATGTGGAGGTGCGGGATAAAAGCAGTTATAAAGTAGACATGATAAAAGAGAATATTGTGCGTTCCGGCCTGTCCAATCTGACGGCTTCCGTGTGGGATGCCCTTGAAAGGGATGATTCCTTTGTGGAAAAAGCAGACATTGTCATGGCAGATCTGCCTTGTTCCGGGTTAGGGATCCTGGGGAAGAAACCGGATATCAAACAGAAGATGACCTTAGACGGAGCCGTCGCCTTAGCGAAGCTTCAAAGATCCATCTTGTCGGTGGTGTACCAGTATGTAAAACCAGGAGGAATCCTGGTCTATAGCACCTGTACCATAGATCCAAAAGAAAATGAAGAGAATGTTGCATGGTTTCTGGAACGGTATCCGTTCCGGCCTGTGAATATAGAGGGAAGATTAGGAGAGGAGCTGAAGAGTGATACCATGAGGGAAGGATATATTCAGCTTTTGCCTGGAATCCATCCCTGCGACGGGTTCTTTCTTTCAGTGTTGCAGAGAATATAATGGAAAAAATCGATATTAAATCCCTGACTTGCCAGGAACTGACAGAAGAACTTAAGAACATGGAACTGCCGGCCTTCCGCGCCAGGCAGATCTATCCGTGGATCCATGAGAAGCTTGTGGATTCTTTTGATGACATGACCAATCTTTCGAAGGATTTAAGGAACCGCCTTAAGGAACGCTTTGAATGGGTTTCTCTGTCTGTGGCGGATGTGCGGATTTCCCAGGCAGATGGAACCAGGAAATATCTGTTTGCCTTGCCGGATGGCCATGTGATCGAGAGTGTTTTGATGAAATATAACTACGGTAATTCTGTCTGCATCTCTTCCCAGGTGGGATGTCGGATGGGATGCCGGTTTTGTGCGTCTACTCTGGACGGGCTTGTGAGAAATCTGCGTCCTTCTGAGATGTTGGAGCAGATTTATCAGATTCAGAAAGATTTAAAGAAGCGGATTTCCCATGTGGTGGTGATGGGATCCGGGGAGCCTCTTGACAATTATGATCATTTTGTCCGTTTTGTCCGGTTGTTAAGCAGCGAGGGCGGATTGAACATCAGCCAGCGTAATATCACCGTATCCACCTGCGGAATCGTACCTGGCATCCGAAAGCTGGCAGGGGAACATCTTCAGATTACCCTGGCATTGTCTCTGCACGCCCCCAGTGATGCCGTTCGAAGAAAGCTGATGCCCTCGGCGAATACATACCGCCTTGCCGATATTTTAGAGGCATGCCAGGAGTATTTTGACCAAACCGGGCGCAGGGTGACCTTCGAGTACAGCCTGGTGAAAGGGGTAAATGATAATCTTTCGGAAGCCCAGGCCCTTGTCCGTTTGATAAAACACAAAAATGGACATGTGAATCTGATTCCGGTTAACCCGATTCAGGAACGGGACTATGTCCAGCCCAATTCCCAATCGATTCAGGATTTCAAAAATTATCTTGAAAAAAATGGGATTCATGTTACTATAAGAAGGGAAATGGGCCGCGATATCGGCGGAGCATGCGGACAGCTTCGAAAAAGTTATCTTGATCAAAAAAAGGAGGGGTGAGGATGCAGGCATACGGGTTTACCCATGTGGGAAGAGTTAGGACCCACAATCAGGATTACCTTTACTCCTCGTCAGATCCAGTGGGGAATTTAAAAAATCTGCTTCTTGTAGCAGACGGAATGGGAGGACACCAGGCTGGAGATTACGCATCCAGATATGTGGTGGAGCATCTGGTATCTTATTTTAGAGACAATGGGCATGGGCCTGTGGTGTCTGAGTTTTCCAAGGGCATTCAGATGGTCAATGAACAATTGTATGGAATCTCCATGGGAGATCCTGCCTACAGAGGCATGGGCACTACCTTGGTGGCTGCTTCCGTAG
>JAETTS010000545.1 GCA_021769025.1 Enterocloster bolteae | reverse complement strand
AGGCAGATTGAGGGTGTGTTGGATATAGAGAGAACGGCAGGATAGGCTGCATTCTCTCTTTTGCATCTTAAGGGATTGTTGGATTGGAACTAAGAAGGGAACTGTAAGTTTTTGCCAGATATGGGTAGAGTGAGATATATTTTTTGGAAAGTCCATGGATTTTGTGACAGAGCATACAGAGCAAACAGGGAGGATAAGAATGGGAAATTTATGGGTTGAACCTTGCGTGGTAGGAATGATTGGAACGAATTGTTATATTGTGTATAGAAAGGACGGACAGAAAGCGGATGGGGAGTACGTTCCGGCTGTGGTGATCGATCCGGGAGACAATGCGCCCCTTATTTCAAACAGGTGCAGGGAATTGGGAGTGAAGCCGGAGGTGATTTTGCTGACTCACGGGCATTTTGACCATATATTGGCAGTGGAAGATATGAGGCGTTCCTTCGATGTGCCTGTGTATGCGGGGGAGAAGGAGAAGGCTCTCTTATCAGAACCAAGTCTGAACTTAAGCGGGACAGGGAGAGAAGGGGTGTCTCTGGAGGCACAACGCTGGCTGAAAGAAGGGGAAACAGTAAACTTTCTGGGAGAGGAATGGAAGATTCTGTTTACACCAGGCCATACAGAGGGAAGCATATGTTATTATGTGGAAAAGGAGCAGGCCCTGTTTAGTGGTGATACGCTGTTTTGCCGATCGGTGGGAAGGACGGATCTGCCTACCGGAGATTCTTCCAGGCTGGTGGAATCGGTGACAGGGCTTCTGTCTGATTTACCGGAGGAGACAAGGGTGTATCCGGGGCATGGGGAGGGAAGTTCCATTGGATATGAGCGGAAGAGAAATCCTATGGCACGGTATGTAAGGTAGACTGGATGGCGGATTTTAAGAGACAGCCAATGTAAGGGATGGAGGAAAAGGAGCATTAGTGTGCCGACGCACTATGGATAGGTGGAATATGATTGGAATACGTTTGAATGATATGTCTTATGAGCAGGATATCAGGGAACTTCTGATGGCGTTTTATCCTGGGGAGACGTTTGTGTATGAGGAAGTGAAGCCGGGCGTGGAACGTGCCGGAGGGGCTGATGATGAGGTAAAGCCATGTGTGGAACATGCCGGAGGGGCGGATGAGGAAGCGAAGCCGGATACGGAGAGTGCCCAGGCTTTTAAGGTTCTGCCTGTGTTAAAAGGGATGAGGCCGAAAGAGACAGCAGGGCAGGATGCGGAAAAGACAAAGAACCGGAGTTTATTTACGGTGGAAGGTGTGGTAGGGGAGAATCGAAAATCATTTTCCCTTCAGATTATTTCTCATGGAAGCTGCGAGTTCCATATTTTGCGTCATCTGCCTGTAGGGCTTGAGGAGGAGATGAAGCACCTGGGGGAGCCTCTGGCGGTGGAGTATGATGAAAGAACCGGGACTAAGAATAAGATTAAACAGAGATTGTATGCCCTTTTGGTTGAGAGAACTGGAAGAATGCTGCCCTGGGGTAGCCTGACCGGAATCCGGCCTACGAAGAGTGCTTTGACCAGACTGGATGAAGGGATGGCGGGGGATCAGATTGCTCGCTATATGAAGGAAACATATTTTGCCAGTGATGAGAAGATTGATTTGAGTATAGATATTGCAAAAAGGGAGAAAGCCCTTTTGTCTGGGATGGATTACCAGAAGGGCTATAGTCTGTATATAGGGATTCCATTCTGCCCAACGACCTGCCTTTATTGTTCTTTTACATCGTATCCTATTGACTGGTGGAAGGACCGTACAGGGCTGTATCTGGACACCTTGTTTCGAGAACTGGATTATGTGGCCCAGGAGAAACGGGGATGTCCGGTGGAGACGGTATATATTGGAGGTGGTACGCCTACCTCGCTTTCTCCTAAGGAGTTGGATCGCTTGCTTCTAAAGGTTAAAAGAACCTTTGATTTCTCTACGGTTTCTGAATTTACAGTGGAGGCTGGAAGGCCGGACAGTAT
>JAETTS010000544.1 GCA_021769025.1 Enterocloster bolteae | reverse complement strand
GATCTGACGCCTGAGGAAAAGCAGGAGCGGATTGAGGAAATGCTTAAGCTGGTGGGGATTGCGGAGAGCCGTAAAAAGGATTACCCCCATCAGTTTTCCGGGGGTATGAAGCAGCGTGTGGTCATAGCAATGGCCCTGGCCTGCAAGCCTGAGCTTTTGCTGGCCGATGAGCCTACCACGGCCCTGGATGTGACCATTCAGGCGCAGATTCTGGATATGATGCAGGAGCTGAAGGAGAAAATCAACACGTCCATCATCCTGATTACCCATGACCTGGGAATTGTGGCTGAGATATGCGACAAGGTGGCAATCATGTACGCCGGAGAAATCATTGAGTACGGCACGGCGGAAGATATATATGAAGGAAAGAACAGACATCCTTATACGGAAGGACTGTTTGGCTCCATACCGGATTTGGAGGTGGAAAGCAGGAGGCTCAATCCTATTGACGGACTGATGCCGGACCCCACGGATTTACCCCCTGGGTGCAAGTTCCATCCCCGCTGTCCTAAATGTATGGATATATGTAAGAATGCCCAGCCGCCGGAATGTGTGGAGGGAACCCATATGATTCGGTGCCACCTGTACCAGGATGGACCGGAAGGTGTCTCATAACCCGCTCCTGCAGTCTGTACTGAGGAATCCGCCGGGTTCTGCCCGGGACCTCTGGGGACAAAGCAGGCTACGGCGCAAATATAATAACCGCTATATTTTTAAGGCACCAAGACAAGGTATAAGGAGAAATTGGCATGTCTGATAAAAAAATATTACTTGAGACGAAATCTTTAAAAAAGTATTTCCATACTCCTGCCGGTGAACTCCATGCAGTGGACGATGTGAACATGCAGATCATGCAGGGACAGACCCTGGGAGTGGTAGGGGAATCCGGGTGCGGCAAGTCCACGCTGGGCAGAACCATACTGAGGCTGTCAGAGCCTAATTCAGGGCAGATTTTCTTTGACGGCAAGGACATCTTAAAATGCGGAAGGAAGGATATGCAGAATCTGCGCACGGATATGCAGATTATTTTCCAGGACCCGTATGCGTCCCTGAATCCGCGTATGACAGTCAGCGAAACCATAGGGCAGCCTATGATGGTGAACAAGATCTGCCGGAAGAAATCTGAGGTGGAAAAGCGGGTGGCTGAACTGATGGACACGGTTGGCCTGGCCTCCCGTCTGTACAATGCGTATCCACACGAACTGGACGGCGGACGCCGCCAGCGCATTGGGATTGCCAGGGCCCTGTCCTTAAATCCAAAGTTCATTGTCTGCGATGAGCCGGTATCGGCTCTGGATGTTTCCATCCAGGCACAGATACTGAACCTGTTAATGGATTTGCAGGAGCAGAGAGGCCTTACATATATGTTCATCACCCATAACCTGTCTGTGGTAAAGCACATTTCCAATGAAATCATGGTCATGTATCTGGGCCAGTGCATTGAAAAGGCTTCCAGCAGGGAACTATTTAAGAATCCGCTCCATCCTTATACCCAGGCGCTTTTGGATTCCATACCGGTACCCAGGCTTCAGGGAAGGAACAGGAAAAGACAGAGCATAAAGGGAGAAATCGTGAGTCCCATTGACCCGGCTCCGGGCTGCCGTTTTGCGCCGAGATGTCCAAGGGCAACGGAAAAATGTATGGGCCATGATATTCCTTTGAAAAATGTTTCAGAGAACCACCAAGTTGCATGTGTATTATTTAACTAA
The DNA here is from genome assembly GCA_021769025.1 of Enterocloster bolteae. The sequence continues at coordinate 263 of JAETTS010000544.1, read as the reverse complement.
ATTAAGGGAGGTAAACAGATGAAGAAGAAATTAATCAGCAGGCCTTTAGTGTGCGCAATGGCAGCCGGTGCCCTGGCTGGGTGCGGAGGAAGTTCAGGGGGCAGCACAGGGGGAGGCGCTGGTGCAGGAACCGAGAAGGCGGCGGATGCAGGAAACCCGGAAGGAGGAAAGGATACCATCAAGATTGCTGTCTATTCCGACTTTGCGGGCTTTGACCCATATAACAGCGGCATGGACCTGGATAAGGTGGTGTACAGCAATAT
>JAETTS010000543.1 GCA_021769025.1 Enterocloster bolteae | reverse complement strand
TAAGGAAGAGATACAGACACCGGAGGACATTGAACAGCAGATCTTAAAGCAGCTTCGGATGAATGGCCTGGTGAACAGTGATCTGGAGGTGATTGAACATCTGGATCATGAGATTGAACAGAAGTCGGACGTGATTCCAGTGGCGATAAAAAACGGAATGATTGAAGAACGGGTTTCTTCTGTGGCCAGCACCAGAAGATTTGAGATCCTCCGCCAGTATGTCCGGGGCCAGCTAAGAAGAAGCGGCCAGGAGATCTTAAGGGGGAGCGTGTCCCCGGAGCCATACACAGGAGGCAGTGTCTCCGCCTGTGAATACTGCCCTTATCACGGCGTATGTGGATTTGATGCCAGGATCGAGGGCTGCCGATTCCGGCGGTTCCCCGCCCTGAAGGCAGAAGAGGTGTGGGAGAGGATGGGGGATGAGGACAGGAAGGGAGGCGGCAAAGCAATCAATGAATTGGACCCAAAAACAGCAGCAGGTGATTGATGCCAGGGACAGAAGCCTTCTGGTATCGGCGGCGGCAGGAAGCGGAAAGACAGCGGTACTGGTGGAGCGGATCGTGAAGCTGATCAGTGAAGGCGATCACCCCTTGGATATCCACCAGCTTCTGGTGATGACATTTACCAATGCGGCGGCAGCGGAGATGAGGGAGCGGATTTCCCTGGCTATTGAGAAAAAACTGATGGAGAATCCCCAGTCCCTTCATCTTCAGGCCCAGGCGGCCCTGGTTCCTTATGCCCAGATTACAACCATAGACAGCTTCTGCCTGAACCTGATCCGCAATCACTTTAATCTTCTGGATGTGGATCCGGCCTTTCGGATTGGAGATGAGGGGGAGTTGCTCCTGATGCGGGCAGATGTGATGGGGCAGATGTTGGAAGCCTACTATGAAAAGGAAGATGCGGTCTTTCAGCAGTTTGTGGATACCTATGGGACAGGAAAATCGGACGGAGGGATCGAGGATTATATTATGCAGGTGTACACCTTTGCCCAGAGCAATCCATTTCCGGAGCTGTGGTTTGAAGACTGCCGGGAGGAATTAAGGCAGATGGAAGAGGGACATCCCATGGAAAGCAGATGGATGCAGTATTTGATGCAGGATGTTCGTCTTCAACTGGGGGAACTGGCACAGCAGCTTCAGAATGCCATGGAGATCTGCCAGGAACCCGGGGGGCCGGAGGTGTATCTGGCCAATCTGCAGCAGGAATACGAGATGGTACACGGACTTTGGATGGCAAAGGATTATGAGGAGTTAAACCGGCGTTTGGGCCAGGCATCCTTTGGGCGGCTGGCAGCCGCCAGAAAAAAGGACATCGATCCGGAGAAGAAGACGGCGGTCACCGATTGTCGGGATCGTGTAAAGAAGGCCATAGGAAGCCTGAAGGAACTGTATGGGGAGCAATCCCTGGAAGAATCAGCGGCGGACATGCTGGGAACGAAAGATGTGGTTCTTAAGCTGCTAGAGCTGGCGGAAGAATTCTCCCAACGCTATCAGGAAGCGAAGAGAGATAAAAATCTGGTGGATTTTAATGACCTGGAGCACTATGCCCTTCAGATTTTGGTGAGGAGAGAGAAGGAGAAGCCAGCTTCCCGGGAGGAGGAACGGTTAGACTCTGCCGGAGATCGGCCACAGGTGCAGGCAGATGCCCTTCAAGGCTGCTACACAGAGACTGCGGATGAGTTAAGCAGACAGTATGCGGAGATTCTGGTGGATGAGTACCAGGACAGCAATTATGTCCAGGAAACCCTTATTCGGACCCTGTCCGGGGAACGGTTCGGAAGGCCCAATGTGTTTATGGTAGGGGATGTAAAGCAGAGCATCTACAAATTCCGTTTGGCCCGGCCGGAGTTGTTTATGGAGAAATATGAAACCTATACCACGAAGGACAGCAGCCATCAGAAGATCGAGCTGCACCAGAATTTCAGAAGCAGGGCTTCTGTGTTGGACAGTATCAACGCTGTGTTCTATAA
>JAETTS010000542.1 GCA_021769025.1 Enterocloster bolteae | reverse complement strand
TTTACCGGCCGCCTCAGGGGAAATACAGTGAGGCGAATCTGACGATGGCTAAGGATCTGGGGTATACCACATTTTTTTGGAGCCTGGCTTATGTGGATTGGTATGAGGAGAAGCAGCCTTCCCATGAGGAGGCGTATAAAAAATTGCTGGGGCGGATTCATCCTGGGGCCATTGTTCTTTTACATAGTACTTCGAAGACCAATGGGGAGATATTGGATGGACTTTTAACGAAGTGGGAGGAGATGGGGTATCGATTTGGGGAATTGGATGAATTGGCGAAGTGATTACATGAGATAGGAGGTTTGGTGAGAAGCGCTTGAGAGAATTGCTTGGGAAGGGCCGCTTGAGAGGGAATGTGAACAATCTTACGACACGCTCTCGCTTAGGTTTTCATGTAACGGAATTTGTCACCAGCCACTAGGCTGATGACCTGCGTATGCATCAGCGCACTTCCTTGTAATACTAAGCGCCCAAACAACGGGCGCTTAGTGGCGACATGAAAAATGGTCTACAGGCTGTTCACACTCCCTCCCAGGCTACTTTTTGGCTGGCTTAGATAAAAGCATATCCTTGACTCACCAATGATGTAGTTTAGAATGATTCCAGATAGTCCATCACAGACGCGTATCCCACTTCCCACAGAACACGGTATCGCTTGCTGTCCCCTTAAACTCGCTCTTTCCACAGATTTTCTCGATTGCTGTACGGATACTGGTTCTGGTGTTTCCATATGCATGGACAAATGCATGAACCTGTGGCACATCGATCAGATGATTGGTGTAGTTCAGGCTGATTCCTACGGTTGGAACCTCTGTCACATACCATGGAAGTTCACTGGAATGGTTGCAACTCCAACGAAGGCGTACATGGTTCTCCTGGGCGTATCCTTTGATGTTAAGCACAAGGAATACCACGTCGTATTTCTCCCGGAATGCTTTCATGCTGCCGCATTCCATCATCTTCATCATATTCTCTGGCTTCGGTCCTTCCTCTACCTCCAGGTCATGGAAATTGGGGGCCACATCCACACAAAAGCCAGCTCGCTCTAATTCTTCCACAACCACCTGCTTTACCGGATCGCCCTTATAGGCCTTGGTTGTGGGTGTTGACTGGATAAATACCAGGCGGGCCCGCTTCTTCTCAGCCGGGTTGATGGGAAGTTCCTGTCTGGTGTCTTTTACCAGGGTGATACAGCGGTCTGCTGCTTCTTCGGCCAGCTTTATATGCTCCTTGCATCCTACTACCTGCTCTTTTACTTCCGGAGCAAGGGTCACATTCTCTTTCTTGTAAAGTCCCAGCTTTGCCTTCAGGCCTAAGATTCTGTGAAGGGCATCGCTTAACCTCTCTTCTGTGATGGTCCCATTCTCTACACCAGCCTTCATGTAACCGAAGTCTTCTTCCGGATCATTGGTAAACAGGAACATATCGCATCCACTGGCAATGGCCTTGGGCACCGCAATCTCTCGCTTCTCCATACAGGCAATACCAGCCATATGGGAGGCATCGGTGATCACTACACCGTTGAATCCCATCTCCCCCCGCAGAAGATCGGTCAAAAGCTCCGGGGCACGGGTTGCCGGCATAATGTCCTCATCCTTGATGCCTGGACGCAGCTTCCTGCTCATCTCCGGAAGGGCGATATGACCTACCATGATGCTCTCCAAGCCCTCGTCGATCATGGTCTGATATACCTTGCGGAAGGACTGATCCCACTCTTTTACGCTTAAATCGTTTACGCCCAGAACCAAATGCTGGTCTCTCTCCTCCACGCCATCGCCTGGGAAATGCTTACAGCAACATGCCACATTGCTCTGATGAATTCCGTCGATGAATGCCCGGATGTTCTCAATGACCCGATCTGCATTGTCACCATAGGCGCGGGTGTTGACAATGGTGTTTCTCCAGTTCATGTAAATGTCAGCGCATGGGTTGAACATCCAGTTGACACCTACGCTGGAAGCTTCCCGCCCTGC
>JAETTS010000541.1 GCA_021769025.1 Enterocloster bolteae | reverse complement strand
AACTATATCGGAATGACATGGGATGGTCAAGAGGAAAACGTGCCGCCTCCTGCAGCACGCTTTTATAGACAGTGTTTAAAAACTGAGATTTTAATTTGACGTTTTTGTGCGGGAGATAGGAACTTTAGTTTGCAGGGCTACAGCCACGCCAGAAACGCAGGCCCATTGGAAAGATAGACCCTGTGACCGGGCAAAAAGTATACAAGCCGGAATACCTGGCGCAGCTCCATAGAAACGGAGCCCAGTCTGGAAACCTGGAACCGGAAGGCCTGTTTTCTGCAGAGGACATCCGTAAATCTTCCGTGCGTTCTTATGGCTCTTTCTATCTATATAGGAAGATAGCAGAACGCAACGGCATGGTCCGCGCCCTGAGGGAAGCCCTTCCCGCCTGCTGGACGGAGTATTTTACCCTGGCCTGTTACATGGTCTCTGCAGGAGATCCGCTGATGTACTGCGAGGACTGGCTGAAGGACACGGAATCTTATCCGGTTGGCTCCCTGTCATCCCAGCGCATCAGCGAACTGCTGCTTTCTCTGCCGCCACAGGGAAGAGAGGCATTCTACGGCAGCTGGTATGCCGCCCATAATGACGTGGAATACCTGGCGCTCGACATCACGTCCGAGTCCTCTTATTCAGAACTGATCGAGGATGTGGAATGGGGCTACAACCGCGACCATGAGCAGCTCCCTCAGGTCAATCTCTGCATGATGGTCGGCGAAACCAGCAGGCTGCCCGTCCACCAGACGGTATATGCAGGGAGCCATAAGGATGTGCGCACCCTGGTCACTTCCCTGTCCCGCTTTGAGGCTGCCACCGGGAAACGGCCTGCCACCATTGTCATGGACAAAGGGTTCTTCAGTGCGAAAAACATCAATTTCCTGCTTGGGGACAGTGATGGGGAGGCACATAACTTCCTGATCTCCATGCCGTTCACATGCGCCTTCGCAAAGAAACAGGTGGAAAGTGAACGGAAAGATATCGACTGCGTGGAAAATACCATTGTCGTCAATGGGTACCCCCTGCGGGCAGTCACCAAACTGCGGGCATGGAATAAAGACCATAAAGTGTACACCCATATCTACTACAGCGCAAAGAAGGCTTCGGGGATACGGGAAGACCTGTATGCAAAAGTTGCGCTGCTGAAGCAGAGGGCAGACGCAGAACCTGAAAAATGCCTGGATGACGGGGAGTGCCGGAAATACCTTATCATCCGAAGATCAGAAAAACAGGCCTCCGGCTATACCGTCAGCATCCGTAGTGATGTATTGGAAAAGGTCCTTTACACTGCGGGATGGGTAGTCCTGATCAGCAATAATATCCCGGATGCCCTGCAGGCCATGTGCGTGTACCGTGACAAGGACGTTGTGGAAAAAAGCTTCCTGCGCCTCAAGAACAGCATTGACCTTGGGCGGCTGCGTGTCCACAGTGATAATGCGATGCAGGGGAAACTGTTTGTCGGATTCCTCGCATCCATCCTCATGGCAGAGATCAACAAAACGATGGACAGGCATGGCCTTTATAAAAAATATACTATGAAGGAGCTGGTGAACCTGTTGGCAAAGCTTCGCGTTCAGGATATCAATGGCAGGCGTATACTGTATCCGGTATCAAAAGAACAGCGGATAGTTTATGAGGCATTTGATGTTGAACTGCCAACCGAGTAAGGCTGTTGTTATAATTTTATCGGGATTTTAGGATATATGATCAAGTGTCTTCGCTGCCAGAGATAAGAAATAAAACGCTTGTGGTAGATATTGACAGTGAAGAATATGAGGCTATGTCAGTTCCGCTAAATTCGATGCAGAACATGGTTCATATTTTTATGGCTATTATTTCACTTCTGTTTGCAGTTGTTTTGACATTGCTGCAGACTGCATGGATCAAGGAACGGAACAAAGAAGTCGCAATATTGATGTCGCTTGGCATAGCAAAGAGAAATATAATTGCGCAATTGATAACAGAGGCGTTGGTGATAT
>JAETTS010000540.1 GCA_021769025.1 Enterocloster bolteae | reverse complement strand
GAAGGTCTTTCAGGCTTTTTGGAGGCTTTACCTCCAGGCCGCAAAACTCGGTTCCCCACAGCCTGGAATTGTTGTCACAGGTAAATAGAGGGGGGTATAAAGTTCCATAACATTTCATATAGTTACGGCACATGTTTCCCGCGCCGAAAAGGGCTATGGAGTTATATTTCTTCAAAAGATTCTCCATCTCAATCTGCCATCTAAAATAATCTCCCACAGCTTTCGTCAGCTGCAAAAGCTGGGGGCGCAGAAGGGGCGAGAAGAAACCGGCTGTGGTGGAACCATTGAGGATCAGCTGGCCATCAAAAGAAATCGCCCGCAGTCCACGGATTAAGCCCAGCCAGTCGGTATTAGTCTGGCCGAATCCGGAACAGGTGAAGGGGAGCATGGAGGATTCTTTCTGCCCGTCGCAGTCCCGCAGGATCACTGCCTTTAAGCGGCTTCCTATGGATAAAAGGAACTCCTGCATGTTCTGTGCGCACAGATTGCAGGTACCTGCATCCATACAGAAGCCGAAGCGGTCTTCCTCTTCCTTTTGCGTCTCTCCTGCTGTTTGGCTTAACTGGTTTAAACGGTCTACCCAGATTCCTGCCTCCACGGCATCAGAGCAGATTCCGCGAACCAGGTGTCCGTTTACGTCGCGGCATTGGTTTTCTAAGAGGATGACTACATGGTTCTCCCTGGCTGTGTCCGCCAGTTTCAGATAAAACGTTTTGTTTGCCTCCCACTCTTCTCCCCGTTTTATACCGGAAGACAAAGGCCGTATAATGATATACTTGCAGCCGGCCTTTTTACAGACACGAATACTCTCCTGGGCCAGGCAAAACAGCAGATGGTTTAAATCCTCCCGTTCTGTGTTCCACGGCAGATAGGGCGCACGGGCCACAGGGGTACTGATGCCGGCTTTTTCATATTGATCCAGCATTGGCTTCATATGGTTATATAGTTCCCATGGGGTTTCAGAAATCAGGGGCTTGGTATCTGGCTTGCTCTCCGTTTTCATCCCTGGCGTACTTTTTGCCTTCGTACCTGGCTTCTTCTTATCTTTTCCCATGTTCTCAAGTTCCCATGGGGAGCAGAACATGGTCATGTCCAACAGCATATGTTCCAGTCCGGCTGCCCGGATATCCATAATGCCCTGACCTGGACGGGTGCCATGGATGATTCCTGCAGGGGTATATATAACGTTCATATTCCTTTTTGTTCCTTTCTTTCTATTTCCACTGTGACACTTTGAGCTTTGGAATCTGATACCAGTTTCACTCATGGCAGACTTTCCGGCTCGTTTTCTTTATTATAGTACAAAACACCCTATATTTCTATAGGATGTTTTCCAGATAAATGCCTGCGTAAGGCTGGTCTTAAGCTTGAGTTTGGCAGCAACAGCAAAAAATTACTTTAAAAGTCCCCCCACTTATCCTTCCCCTCCATGTATCATCCACTTCAAAACGTTTCTCTTCCGAATCCCCTCATAATTTATCTCTCCAAACACCTCATCCAGCGTGAGAAGATACTTAGGGTAATTGTCACGGATCTGCCTTAATGGGGCAAGTTCCCTCTTCAAAACCATCTCATCCAATGTGGTCTGGGCAACTTGAATATACACCGGGATCCCTTCAGCAAAAGCGACAAAGTCCACTTCCCCTTCTGATCCAATCTGTCCCACATATACCTCCTTGTACTGCCTTCTCAGCTGAAGGTACACAATGTTTTCAAGAATATGGCCAATATCCGAATCCTTGCTGCGGACAAGCATGTTCCGCATTCCCACGTCACATACATAGTACTTGTTTATCGAAGTAAGAAACTGCTTTCCTTTAATGTTGTATCTGCGTACTTCGTAAAATAAAAGGCTGTCTGTCAGTCCACGAATATACCGGTCAACGGTTTTCTGATCGATCTTCTTCTGAGCGGAAGTCATGGTGTTGGCTATGGTTGTGGGAGAGGTTCGGTTCCCGATATTATGCATCATAAATCTGGTCAC
>JAETTS010000539.1 GCA_021769025.1 Enterocloster bolteae | reverse complement strand
TCTTCTACCACGTCAGGCTATACCATCGGATATTTTCTGGAGCAGCCCTTGGAGCTGGTGCGGATACTGGCCAATACGGTCAGTGATAAGACGGCCTTTTATCTGGAGTCTCTGGCAGGACAGAAGATGGGCTGGGTGGAGATTGAGATCTCCCAGGTGATTCCCATGCTCTTTTTATTCCTGCTGGTTCTCTCGGTTTTAAAGACAAGGGAGGAGCCCTTCTATGTGACGAAATGGCATAAATGGCGGTCTGGGTTTATCTGCCTGGCCTGTACGGGAATCATACTGGCAGGTATGCTGCTGACCTGGACGCCGAAGGACTATATCTCCATCGAGGGGGTACAGGGGCGGTACTTTATCCCCTTTATGCCGGCCCTCTCTTTGACAGGGCGCAACAGCCGGCTGATGTATGAGAAATCCGTGGATCGGGGAATGATGTATGCGGGCTTTATAGGACAGCTTCTGACTGTTATGTATCTTATCAAGGCAGTACTGATATTGTAGGAGCAGATATGAATAAGAGAAGAGTAGCAATTAATATGACGGCCCAGCTTCTGGCCTTTGCAGTAAATATGCTGCTGGGCTTTATTCTGGTGCCGATTATCGACAGAATGATTCCCAACTCCTATGGGTTTACGGATATTGCCAATAAGTTTGTCCAGGCGGCCCAGATTGTCGTATCTGCCCTGAATACCATGGCGAGCCGTTTTATTACCATCCAGATACACCGGAATGACAAGGAGGAGGCAAACCGCTATTTTTCCTCTGTGTTTTATGCCAATGTGCTGATGGCTGTGGTCTTTATGATTCCGGCTATGTTTGTGGTGGTTTATCTGGGGCATATTGTCCAGATTCCGCCGTAGGCAAGCCTTCCGGACATTCAGATGCTGTTCTTTTTTATATTTTTGAACTTTCTTATCAGCATTACAACCTCGGTCTTTGGGGTTGCGCCCTACAGCCAGGACAGGCTGGAGCTGAGCTCCATGGCCACAATTCTGGGAGAGGCTGCGCGTCTGGCGGTGCTGTTTACGGCGTATTTCTTTTTCCGGCCTTATCTGTGGTATGTGGGCTGCGCTTCCGTGGCGTCTACGCTGATACAGGCGGCGGCCAATCTTATCTTTACCCGGCGGCTTCTGCCGGATATGAAAGTAAGAAAGCAGTATTTTGGCTGGGGGAAGGTGAAGGAGCTTGTGTCCCTGGGAGCCTGGAATTCGGTTACCCGGCTTGGGCAGCTTTTGCTGAGCGGACTGGATACCTCCATTGCCAATATTATGATCAATGCTGCGGCTATGACGACCGTGTCGATTGCCGCTCAGGTTCCCACGGTGATTGTGAATCTTATGGGGACGATTGCGGGCGTTTTTAATCCTCAGATGACCATTGCCTATGCAAAGGAAGACAGGAAGCAGCTGCTGGAGATTATTGGGAGTGCAGACCGGATTATGATTTTCCTAATCAGCATTCCCATCGCATTTCTGATTGTCTTTGGAAAGGCCTTCTTTGTTCTGTGGATTGGGGAGACACAGAATCCGGGTGTACTGTACCAGCTTGCGCTGCTGAATATCGGAACCATGTGTATCAGCGCCAGTATTCAGGTGTTGTATCATGTGTTTTTAATTACAAAACGGGTGAAGGTGAATTCGGTTGTGATACTTACCAGCGGGATTCTCACAACTGCGACGGTGTTCCTTCTTTTGGAAACGACGGATTTGGGGATTTATGCCATTGTGGGCACCAGTATGGTGATCGGAGTTCTGCGTAATCTGGTATTTACTCCCATTTATGCGGCCCGGTGTCTGAAGGTGAAGTGGTATACCTTCTACGGGGATATTTTGCTGGGACTGGTGTCTATCGGGGCTGTCTGCCTGACGGCTCTGCCTTTTCGTCTGCTGATTGAGATTGACGGATGGGTGAAGCTGTTTTCTGTTGGGATCGTGGCAGGAACGGCGGCTCTGGCGGTAAACTTTTTTGTGGTGCTGCGTAAGAA
>JAETTS010000538.1 GCA_021769025.1 Enterocloster bolteae | reverse complement strand
TTTTCCTTGAGCTTCCTCACCCAGGAGATGCAGTCCACCGTATTCCTGGCAAACCGGCTGATGGATTTCGTAATGACCATGTCCACCTTCCCCTTCAGACACTGGTCCATCAGCTGGTTAAAATCATCCCTGCGAAAGGTATTGGTCGCGCTGCGTCCATCGTCTGCGAAGACACCGGCGAATATCCAGTTGGGATTCTGCATGATGTGCCTGGTATAATACTCAATCTGTATGTCGTAACTGGACTGCTGCTGTTCCAGCTCCGTGCTGACACGGCAGTATGCCGCTACCCGCAGCTTCCGAATTTCCCCGGCCGACTCATCCGTCGGGTTCCAGGTTGCCGGGATGACCTCCACGATTCGTTCCGCCCTTGGCATATGTTCCCTCCTTTCCAGGTGATATCCTGTTACGGCTCTCCCGTTTCATTCGTCCGGTTTCTTCCAGCCTTGTCTGTACTTGTGCAAACAGTTCCCGCGTCACCAGAGCGGGAAATTTCTTGTTCCCCAGATAAACAGGGTTGGTGAGAATATTGCGGATGCAGCTGTGGCTCCATGCCGGCTTTCCTTTCTGGTTGGGTATGGACTGGCTCTCCAACTCGTTTGCCAATGCTGTCAGCGACATCCCTTTCGCGTAGGATTGGAATACCATTTGGATGATAGGGCCGTATTGTTCATGAGTGATTGGCACTTCCTGTCCATCCAGCCAGTATCCGAAGGGAACGCAGTAACGTATATTTTTCGATTTCTTATCTTTTGTTTTTATTTCTGGATATTGAAGTACCACCGCTCTATTTATCAGCTCAAATTTCAGGCTTCTGTCCGGCTGGACCTCTACCCTCTTGATGATTTTGAATACGGATGCATCAATTGTTTTAAGCGAATCAATTGTAGAAACATTCACCTCCAGAAGATATTCCTCTATCTCACGGGTCAATTCTGTCATCTTTATCTCTCGGTATCTCCTGGCAGCAATCTGAAAATAGAGTTGCTCCATCCTTTCATCGTCTTTATTGCATCGGTTCCAGTACCCATTTAATTCAGATTCCATGCGCTGTTTTTCTTTGATGATTCCAGTCAGTATCTTTTTCGTTTCCTCTTGATACAGAGTTGGCTCTGTTTTCATCCGCATAAGTGCTTGTAAGAATATTCCATCCAACTGCTTCTCTGTCAGGATGGGCATCTTACATGGTTCCTTCGTGGCCGGGTCGTAATGCCTGCATTTCCAATACCGGACCTTTCTCCTGTCCTCCTTGCCACTCTGCTTATAGATGGAATATACCCCTCCGCAGTTGCTGCATATCAACCGGCCTGTATACATGGATGTTCTCTGGATGGAGCCGGTTGGGTGACGCTGGTTCCATAAATCCCGGGAGCGCTTCAGATGTTCCTGTACCCGTTTAAACTGCTCTTCTTCAATCATCCTTGGGTACGGCTCTACTCCCAGATAGTCCTTGTTACGCAATATTTTTCGGATAAGGGCTGGTGTCCAGGACGGTTTTTCACGGGCGGTAGGTGCCTTGCTGTCCTTTAGCATCCTTACTATCTTTTTGATGGATTCTCCTCCGTCATATGCATCAAAGATAAGGTGTACAGCTTCACTCTGCTCTGGATTCATTCTCATGTCTCCGTCAACCAGACGGTACCCGTAGGTGATATAGTTGTTCACATGGCATCCCTCCTGTCATAGGACCGGTTCATATAGGTTAAGTCCGCACCGCAGATGGAAGCCCAGTTCCCGTTCCTTTCCCACAGAGACTTCCCGGACCAGGAGGATAAACTGGTCACCATCGAACGCCTGCATCTTCCCATCATATCCCTGGAGCTGATGCAGGGTGGCCTGTAACCCTGTGATGGTATCCTGGTGGGTACCTCTACTGTGCAGCTGTTTCTCTTCTGACCTGCATCTGCTTAGCTCTCGTTCAATCTTCCGGCTCTCCTCAAAATAAAGAGCAGAGTCGATACACTCATTTGCTTTTAACTGCCTGAGTATATGTCTCTGCTCTTTTAG
>JAETTS010000537.1 GCA_021769025.1 Enterocloster bolteae | reverse complement strand
TCCCCCCAGGCAGATGTTGCTGATCTATGGAGACCGGCCGTCCCTGTCTCTGATGGATAAGATGAATTGCCGAAAAGACCGCTACCAGATCAGGGAAATGGTACATATAGGGAAAGGGCTGGAAGCCATCAAGCAGATGATACCAGGATACGACGCGGTGGTAATCTGTGATGTGCCCTCTTCCATTCGGAACCCTATATTAAAATATTGCTATGGGAAACAGAAGCGGGTCTATATGACCCCAAAGATTTCGGACATTCTGGTAAGGAGCGCAGAGGACATCAATTTGTTTGATACGCCTCTTATTATGTCCCGAAATGGGAAGATAAGTATCGAGCAGGCGTTGTTCAAGAGGGTGATGGACATTGGAATTGCTGGAACCGCCTGTATGATTACTTTGCCTTTGATGGCCCTTACTGCAGTGACGATCAAGCTGCAGGACGGCGGGCCGGCGATATATAAGCAGAAGCGTCTGACCATAGAAGGGCGTGAGTTTTATGTGTATAAGTTCCGCAGCATGAGGGTAGACGCAGAGAAAGACGGGGTGGCCCGTCTGGCCAGTGACAGAGACAGCCGGGTTACGCCGGTGGGGCAATTCATCCGGAAGGTGCGTCTGGATGAGTTGCCTCAATTCTTTAACATTTTAAAGGGGGACATGAGCATAGTAGGCCCCAGGCCAGAGAGGCCGGAGATTGCAAGGCAGTATGAGGCTGAGATCCCGGAGTTCCGGTATCGCCTCCGTGTTAAGGCAGGGCTTACAGGATATGCCCAGATATACGGAAAATACAATACCACCCCCTACGATAAGCTGAAGCTGGATCTGCATTACATACAAAATTATTCCCTGATGTTGGATGTGAAGCTGATGATTCAGACTGTGAAGATCTTGTTTATGAGGGAAAGCACGGAAGGGATCGCGGCGGGCCAGACGACGGCCGCACTGAATGAATTTGATTTAAAGGAAGAGGAACTGTAAAAGGATGAAAACAAAAGGCGGGGTAGGATATTCCGTATTGATGTCGGTCTATTGGAAAGAAAAGCCAGAATTTTTAAGGCAAAGCATGGACAGCATTTACAGCCAGACCATTCCAACGGATAATTTTGTGCTGGTCTGTGACGGGCCTCTGGGGGAAGGTTTGTATAAGGTGGTTGAAGAGCAGAAAACGAAATTTCAAGAGGCCCTCAAAATAGTCCAGCTGGAAAGAAATTGCGGGCTTGGCAACGCCCTAAACGAAGGGATGAAGTTCTGCCGCCATGAATGGGTTGCCAGAATGGACAGCGATGATATCAGTTTTCCGGAACGGTGTGAGAGGCAGCTATCTGTGTTTAGGGATAGGCCAGAGATTGCCATTTGCAGCGGCACGGTTTTGGAATTTCGGGATACCCCGGATCAGATAACGGGAAAGCGGACCCTTCCGGAAGAACATCAGGATATTTGTATGTTTTCCCATAGACGGAACCCATTTAATCATCCGGCGGTCATGTTCCGCAAGTTGGCAGTGGAAGAAGCCGGAGGGTATCAGGAACAATATCATTTATTTGAGGATTATGACCTATGGGTACGTATGCTGAAATGTAAACCGCTTAATTGATACAAAGGGAATGAACAGAATATCGGGAAAACCGCTGAAAACAAGGGGTTCCGGCACATTGGCTGTTGCTGGAATCCCTTGTTTGATTTTGGGGCTGTGCCAGGGCAGCATGGGAGCGGCGGTTACGGACGGCCACAGTGGTCACAAGTCTGACCCCTTTGTGGCTGTTTTGACCCCTGCGGCAAAAGGTCTGACCCCTATGGCTGTGAATGTGACCCCTGTGGTCACGGTTTTGACCCCTCCCCTTGTCCAGTGTGACCCCTCTGCATCTTAGAGAATTTATGTGAATGAAAAATGTGCAGTATCCCTGAACAATATTTAACAGCCGCCCAGGCGGCTATTCAGAAATAATGCCATAGGATTTTTGGTACTAACAGGCAAAAGTATTGAAGAATGGCTTAAAATCAAGGGTTTTAAGGCTTGGTGGGGTTCATCACGGTGTGTGG
>JAETTS010000536.1 GCA_021769025.1 Enterocloster bolteae | reverse complement strand
GGAAGGCGAATTTATGGAGGTTCGGACAGAGCGTCTGGACTATCTGCAAAACCTGGCTTCAGAGCTTCTGCTGCAGATGCAGGTGCTGGAAAATGAACTTAAACGGAATGGGATGGAGGATTTAGAGAGCGGACTGGGCCATCAGATCAGCCTTTTGGTGGGACAGATTGAGCGGTCCGTGATGGAGATGCGCCTTGTGCCTGTGTCCAGAATTGTGCCAAAGCTTAAGAGGGCACTGAGAGATATTTGCCGTGACCAGAAAAAGGAGGCTGACCTGGTGGTCAGATGTTCGGACGTGGAAGCGGATAAGAGTGTGGTGGATTATGTATCAGAAGCACTGCTGCATATTCTGCGCAATGCGGTGGACCATGGAATCGAATCCCCGGAGGAACGGCTGGCTGCCGGTAAGGACAGGAGAGGAAAGATTACCTTTTCGGCTGATAATGTGGCCGGGGAACTTAGAATGACCATCAGCGACGATGGAAAAGGCATTGACGAGGAGCGAGTCAGGGAACGGGCCAGGCAAAAGGGGCTGTTTGCCAGTGCGGACGAGGAGTATGACCCCCAGAAAATCAGGGAGTTTATCCTATATCCCGGCTTTTCCACCAATGAAAAAGTTACTGAATATTCCGGCAGGGGCGTGGGGCTGGATGTGGTAAAGAACATTATGGAAGACGTGGGGGGAAATCTTTCCATCCGCAGTACTATTGGACAGGGAAGCGCCTTTTCCATATCAGTTCCCTTGAATCTGGCATCTATCGAGTGCGTGCGTTTCCGCGTGGGCCAGTACCGCTTCTCCATACCGGCCCGGCATGTATATCATTTTCTGGAGTATGAGTCCTTCCGGGGACAGATTCGTGAAATTAACGGACGGGATTACATCCTGTATGAAGACAGGATGATGCCTCTTATTAATCTCCGCAGGTTCTATTCCCTGGGAGGGGAGATTCCGGAGCGGGCCATTCTGGTGTATGTGAAGGGTGCGGAGAAGGAAGGCTGCTTTTTCATAGATTCCATCTATGAACAGAAGCGCATTGTGGTGAAGAATCTTCCTGCACTTCTGGGAACAGGATTTCGGTCCAGGACAGGCATCTGCGGCTGCAGCATCATGGGCAGCGGCCGTATCTGCGCAGCGCTGGATACGGAAATTATCATAAGCAGATATGAGAAGGAGGGAAGGTATGGCGGATGAGGCGTTAAAGACATTGCTCTGTTTACCGGGAAAGCACAGGAATTACGCTGTTGAGTTTCCCTATGCGGAGGAAATCTGCAAGGATATGATGATATCCCTGATGCCATGTCTTCCGGGACATTTTGCAGGCGTCTGCAACTATAAGGGGAGCATTGTGCCGGTGGTTTGTCAGGAAGGCTCTGCGTCCGGCGGAGAAGAGGCAGAAGCCAGGCAGATGGTACTGGTCCTCCGTCATCAGAAATATTTTCTGGGCATCCTTCTGTATCAGGAGCCATATCTGACTCAAATTGGCGTGGATGAACAAATCAAGGGGCCGGAACAGCAGGAGTCAGGTTTATGGGTTGAAAAAGCATATTTTATGTGGAATGGCAGCCTGTATTCCCTGATAGATGTGGAAAAAACACGGGAGAAACTGGTCATCTTTGAATAGAACGCAAACCGGAGCTGGGAAATAAACGATTTCCTCCAGCTCCGGTCCTTTTTTATAGCGGATAGATATTAAGCCGCAGGATTTTGCCGTCCTCATCCACCCCGGACAGGAAGGCGGTTACAGGAACCACATGCTCGTTGTAGGTGATGAAATACCATACCGTATTGCCGTCCAGATATTTTACGCTGTGTATGGGAAAGGGACCTCCGTTAAAGCCGAACTTGTGGTGAAACATCATTTCCACTGCCATTCTGCCTTCCAGGTGGAGGGTGTCCATACCTGCCTTAATGAGAGACGAGTCATGAAGCACTCCGTATTCGTTGAACAAATCCGCCAGGGCCGCTTCGTCGCCTCTTTGCATACAGTCAATATAGCTTTCCAGAATTGTCATATCCATATCCTCCATTTTCATTTAGAAACGTTCGGA
>JAETTS010000535.1 GCA_021769025.1 Enterocloster bolteae | reverse complement strand
ATTACCATGAAAAAACTGATCTGTCCTCTGGCTGCCCATATGCCTGCAAGCGGCATAATGATCCCGGCCGGGAATCCCGGAAGGTTCATATATTCCAGCAGTATGATTACAAATATAAAAACAGCTCCATATCTCAGAAAGTATTGTGTCAGCATCTGAACATCCATATGTGAATCCTCCTAATGGACCATATCATAAATCAGGAATCTAAACTTGCCCTCCAAAAAAAGCAAAAGGATTTCTAAAGAAGTTATAAGTAATTTCCTATACCCCATAAAATTATGGGGATAACTTCTCCATACATTTTCGTGTTAGAATATTTTTAACAAAACACAGCCTGATTTCGCAAAAAAATCATGCACTATATACTCTCTCATGGAACCGAAATGAAAAACCCAGAGAAAACATCACAAAAAAGCCAATTGCCAGACACTTTAAAAGGAGGATTTTTATTATGGAAGTGAAGAAACAAAACAAAAGTATGTACCATTGGGTAATCCTGGTCTGCTGCATCCTGACCCTGATGTTTGCCTACTCCACACGGTTTGGATTGGCCCAGCTGTTTACCACGCAAATCATTAAAGAGACCGGCTTTGCCACCAGCGCTTATTTCCTTTCAACCACAATTGCCAGTATCATCTGTGTATTTACCGGACCCATCGCCGGAAAACTGTTAAGAGGCAGATATATGCGTCCCACCTTCGTTGTCTGCGTCATCGGTACCATGGGCTTTTATTCCTGCTACGGTTTCTGCCATGAGCTCTGGCAGTTCTATCTGGTGGGCGCCTTTCAGGGATTCTTTGCAATGGGCGCCTGTACCATACCTGTGACCGTCCTGATCACAAACTGGTTTGAAAAGAACCGCGGACTCATGATCAGCATAGCCATGATGGGAATTAGCCTGGGCGGAACCTTTCTCAGTCCGTTTTTGTCCTGGACCATCGGAATGTTTGGCTGGCGCAGGGCCTATTTCATCCTGGGGGCTGTAAGCCTGTGCGTGCTGATACCCATTTCTGCCTTTATTGTCAGACGTTCCCCTGAAGATGTGGGGCTCTTCCCATATGGACATGGAGAAGAAAGTTCCGGTAAACATGGGAAAAACAAAAGCGTTCCGGCAAACAGCTGGAACGCCACACTGAGTGAAGCCAGGAAAACACCGATTCTGTGGATGTTTGCAGCCGGCGGATTCCTGATTTATTTTACATCCTGTATCATGGGACACATGAGCTACTACCTGCAGACCACTGGTTTTGACCCTTCTTCCATCGCAGCCTATATCTCTGTCTATTCCATTGTGGCTCTCGCGGGAAAGCTGGTTCTGGGGCATATGTTTGACCGTTTCGGACCCAAGGGAGGCATTCTCTTTGGCTGCGGCACATTTTTTATCTTCCTCATCTGCTTCATTATGGTTCAGGGAGGTCCCCTCATGCTGTATCTGTCAGCTGTTTTCTATGGATTTGGCACCTGCACGGCTACTGTGGCCATTCCCATCATGACCACCAGTATTTTCGGTTCAAAAAACTACAGTGAGATTTATGGTTTTATCTCCGCCTTCACCATGACCGGCGGCGCCATCGGCAGTTCCGGCATCGGCCTGGCATACGATATCACCGGCTCCTATAAACCTGCTCTGACCATCCTTGCCCTGCTCACTGTCCTGACTATTGTAATCATGTTCATATGCATCAATCTCAGTCAGAAACGCGTTGAAAAGCCGGCAGATAAGTGTATGCAGATGCCGGCATAGAATCTGCCGTTCCTGCACAGAGTTCATCCATCCTTATTTCTCCAGTCTTTCAATCAGCCGTTCCAGCACTGCCCGGACAGCCGCCGGGTCCTTTCGTCCCGGCGGTACCCTGCGCCATCCCTGTTCCAGAGTGGTATAGGCCGCGCCGCAGAGTGTGGGTTCCCGGCACAGTCTAAAACCCTCACAGTCCATCTGCACCATCCAGGACGTTCCCCTGCACCAACAGTTCATGGCAGGAAGACGGATGTCGTCAGCATCTGCGGCCAGAAACAGACGGTAGGCCGGAAACGCTTCCAGGCGCAG
>JAETTS010000534.1 GCA_021769025.1 Enterocloster bolteae | reverse complement strand
CAGGATTGGCGCAGCGATATAGAACGAGTGGAGGTTACAGGAGAAACGACCTTTGTGGAATATACCAAAGGCGGGGTTGCAACTTTTTTCACTGTAACCCGGCACGAGCCACCGGGCTATTGGGCCTTCGATATGGAAAATAAAAACATGGCGGGACATTGGGCTGGAAAACTTGAGTCAACGGCCTGCGGCTGTATGGTGACATTTTCGGAGGAAGTAGAAGTACGAAAGCTGTGGATGCGACCCTTCGTGAAGTTATATCTGAAAAGGCAGGAAAAACAGCATTTGACAGATTTGAAAAAAGCACTGGGGCTTTAATGTGGAGCCAGTGTGAAGGAAGTGAGAGCGGTGATAGAAATGTCTGGTAAAACTGTTTTTCGGGATGGAAGAAGCCATTACAAAAAAACAGGGATTATTTTGGGTATCGCGCTTACCGTTACATTTCTGGCAGGGAACACATTAGGTGCGTCTTCCTCGCCAGATTCGCATATTGATAATCTAACGGAGGAATATGGGAGCTGGCATGTGGGTTACTTTGATGCGAATTATGTATTTAAGCAGACACTGCTGAAGGATGACAGAGTAACTGACGTAGTTTCTTTTGATAATGTCGGCTATGCCACGCTTTCATGTATCCAGGATACCAATAAGCCATATTTATTTATTGCAGGTTTTAATGACGAGACATATGAAATGGTGCCGGTCCAGCTGATCACAGGCAGGCTGCCCAAGGATGGCAGCGAGGTGCTGATGCCGTCTCATTTGTTATCGGATATCAACCTGGACTGTGCTGTGGGTGATACACTTGATCTCGATGTTGGATTGCGTCAGGATGGTGATGACATTCTCAGCCAGTATATTCCATACCGCCCCGGAGATGAATTGTTGTCTGTGGGAGAGGATAAGACTTATACTGTGGTTGGCATCTATGAAAAACCCATCTTTGAAGCCGCGGATGCACCAGGATATACCTTGATTACAGCATCAGACCGCACCGTTTTGGTAGAGAGCATAAGCGTGTTTGCCTCACTGAAAGAAGTGGAAGAAGTTTATCATTATGCTGAAGGCACTGCGCCTGGAGCAGATTATGCAGTCAACAGCAAATTGCTTCAAGAATTGAAGGATAGAAGATAATGATAAGGACCCCTCTTGGGAAGGAGCATTGTTAACTATGATCATCGTCCTTGCCTTGTAGCAGTCTTTATTTTCGGTTTTCTGGTAACAATCCATGAGTTTGGACATTTTCTGGCGGCACGGCTTTGTGGTGTGCGCGTCAATGAGTTCTCTGTCGGCATGGGGCCCTGCCTTTGCCACAGGGAGACGGATGAAACTCAGTATTCCATCCGTCTTCTGCCCATTGGTGGTTTCTGCGCCCTGGAGGGGCAGGACGAGGACTCTGGAGACAGGCGCAGCTTTACCCGCCAGAGTTTCTGGAAAAAATTCGTCATCCTGTCCGCTGGATCCTTTATGAATCTTCTTGCCGGAATGATTATCATTGCTATGCTTTTCGCTGGAGCAAGCGGCTTTTATGTTGATCAGATCTCCGGGTTCAGCGAGGGTTTTCCGCTGGAGGGGGAGAGTGGTCTGATGGTAGGAGATGTTTTCTATAAGGTCGATGGCTGGCGGACATACCTCCGGGGAGATGCGGCCATGCTTTTGAGCTTCAATGACGGCCAGGGGGTAGACATAGAGGTTATACGAAACGGCAAAAAAATTGTTTTGGAAGACCTGCCTCTCTACCGTGGGACCTATGATGGACAGTCCGGCCGTCTTGGTCTGCTGATAGGAGAAATGCAGATCCCCACCAGCTTTTTGACAAAGCTGCGGTTTATTGGCTATCAGACTCTGGATTTCATCCAACAGATGTGGTTCAGCCTGGTTCAGTTGGTTCGCGGAACTATGGGCGTGAAGGAACTCAGCGGCCCAGTAGGTATTGTGTCCATCATTACGGAGGTGGGAACCACCTCGGAGTCTGCGGTCAGCGCAGCCAGGAATATCGCTTATTTTGCTGCTCTGATCGCCATCAATCTGGCAGTCATGAATATGCTCCCC
>JAETTS010000533.1 GCA_021769025.1 Enterocloster bolteae | reverse complement strand
GAAAACAGGTACAAATCTGATTTTTCAATACCATATATAGTTCCTTCAATAAAATCCTCTGAGCTCCAGTCATCCACTTCATAACGGGCTACAAACTCAGACTTTCCATCGAAGAGGACAAAACCTGTCTGCATCCTGCCAATCCCGTCAAAAGCATAGGAACGTCCATTGATTTTACGAATACGGTTCCGATATACCTCACCTCTTTCATCTGTATGCCACCAACTGCATTCCTGGTCATAGTAATCTTCCGTATCCAGATTCTCCGATGGATACATCCAAAACCAACTGTCTTTCAGAAGCGCCCCACCGTCATAGCCGGAATAATACCGGGCTGAAACATCGCTGCTGGGATTACTCTTATCTGCATTGCTGATACTGGCCACCTTACTCCACCAGGGAATCATGATGCCATTTTCATCAAAACCATACTTGGCTCCATTGATGGTCTTTTGTCTAAGACGGTCTCCATTGCTCTTAACCTTCTTTGAATGGCTGTCAAAAAAAATCCACATCTTGTCATAATCCGTGTAGTTTCTTCCTGCAACCTCACTGTCCAGGTCGGAACCCCCGATTCCTTCATCGATTTCCCCATAATCCAGCCATTCCCCGGTCAGGAGTCTTCCATCCTCTTTTGCATAATAAACCCCTTCTACAAAAGGGGTGTCTGAATCCTCAATGGGATTCCCTTCCTCGTCAAACCATCCAGATAACATCTTCCCATTTTCGTCAAATATGTAGATACTACCTCCAATGTTCCTTTTAAAGCTGCTGTTCTTACGCCGGTAACCTTTCCCATCTGCACCGAAATAGTACCAGCCCTCTTCAAATCCATCTATGGTAACACTTCCTGCATCTGCATATATCCATGTGTCCTGTACCATTTTCCCTTCTTCATCCACATAGTAAATAGAATCCTTATCCCTGAACACACAATGCTTCAATATGGTTCCGTCCTCCGACAGATAATACCAATAATCCTTTGATTTTTTCCATGTCAGGGTTACCAGCTGGTCGTTCTGGTCATAATATCGCCACTCCTCATTTATCTTGGTCCAGCCTTCTGCCGCCTGTACACTTCCCATCCCCAAAGCAGCTGAAAATCCCACAGACAACGTTAAAGCCATGATTGCTGTCATGCTTTTTCTCATTTCATTCTTTCCTTTCTGCTATTGTATCTATATATAAACTGCTGAGGCCCCCACCACCAGCAGGTAATCTTTCAATTCACAAAACTTCAGATACATTGGCCAGCCCCATCCTTCCATTGCAATCCAATTATGGAACTAAATAAACGTTTATTTTCTGCCTGCCGAACCTCACCGCTTCCTCGTGGGTATTGAAATAAATATCTATCACTGTTCCCTTCACTAGCTTTCCAGTATCTTCCACCACATAGATAATATCATTAATTTCCACTTTACTCCCCATAGGAAGCACCTCGGGATCTGCCGCAATTGTATGCCCGGCCTTCGGGATTTTCTCTGCCTTAGTCAATCCACCTTTCAATCCACAGCATTTTTCACAGCCACAGTAACCAGTCACTTCAAAAATCCCTAAGGGCTCTCCCAAATGTTCCTCTTTAGATTTTATTTTAAAAACCGGCAGTATCTGTCTGCCAAACGAAATGGCGTCTGCATGATTGGAGAAATACAGGCATAATGCTTCCCTGGCTCCAGGCGACACCTTGTCTTCCACCCGATATATGTCCGGTCCGATTCTGAGCATGTCACCAATCTCAAACTCATTAAGGTCAGCCGCCACGGTTGTTCCTTGTATCGGAAGTCGTCCAGACCAAGTGACATAGGTGTCTGATCTTCCGATACAGTACTGACAGCCACAGTAGGCCGCCACAGCCAATTCCCCTATGTATGCTTCCTGGACTTCATTTTCACCTATTACTGCAAACAATGCATCTCCGTTCCAGTTTCCTGTCTGCAAACTATCTGCCAACTGCAGTGCATCTGCGGCTTCTGCATCGTCCTTAGGTACATATACAGGTGCTGCGTTCTCTGTTACTTTCTCGGAACCTCCCAGCGCCTCTGTGCTCTCC
>JAETTS010000532.1 GCA_021769025.1 Enterocloster bolteae | reverse complement strand
ATCGCCGGATTATTACACATTGATGAAGCCAGTGAAGATCCAGTATCAGCAGCAGGAAATGATACAGGTCGTGCGGGCAGGGAATACTCCGGCCAAAGGGCAGCTGGAAATCACAAAGGCAGATACCGAAGGTAAGCCTCTTTCCGGAGCCGTATTTCAGCTGTCTGCCTATCAGGAACATGACTTAAAGACACCTGTGTATACCAAAACCTGTGGGGAGGATGGAGGAACACTTACGATCACCGGGCTTCCTATCGGGGAGGTAAAGGAAGACGGGAGTATTACACCCTATGTATATACACTGAGGGAGATTACGCCGCCGGATGGATATAAAATCGGAATAGCAGCCTACACATTCCGATTTCCGCCTGGACAAAATGGAAATTCTTTTAAACCAGGACAAACAGCGAACAAGGAGATCCATATCACCAACGAAAAGACAAAAATAGTGATACAGAAAAAGGACTTTGACTTTTTGGGAGACAAGAATGGAGAGGGCGCATTTGTGGAAGGCGCTCGTCTGGCTGTATATAAAGTGACGGGTAGGGATTGGGAGCAAAACTATACCTATGATTCATCAGCACCCTTAATCACATGGGAGACTAGAAAGGATGATCCGTCAAAGGTGCTGGAGGGCTTGTATGCAGGACAGACCTATGCTTTGGTTGAGCTGCAGGCACCGAAAGGCTATGATTATATGAGCCCCATATTTTTTACAATCTCCAAAGATGGGAGGAAGATTGCCAAGATCGGTGACTGTAAAACAGCCATTACCGTTGAATTGCAGGAAGGCCGGGAAAACCTTGAGATTTCTGAAAGCGATGGCATAAATGCCGTGACGGTTCAAGGACGATATGGAGTAAGGGTGGAGATGTCTGTCAAGGATTCCAAAGGAAAAGAACTGGCAGCCTGGACCGCCGGTAAAGACGGGTATTTTCTGCCAAAAAGGGATGACCTGCCGGAAGGCGAGATCTGTACGATCACGGAGACAACCGTATACAGCGATGGTTCCAGGGAAGTCACAGGGAGAATGACAAGGCCTATAATCTGGCAAGACGGAGGGTTCTGGATCCCGGATCGTATGGTTAAGCAGGTGATGTTGGAACTTTCATGGGGGGATGGAGAGCGGATACAGACCTTTGCTCCGAAGGAGTCGGATTCCCTGTTCAGAATAGAGAACAACCTGGCTCCTCCGAATCCGGAGATCCATATGTACAACCGGGAAGGGCGTATTGGAGATGGGCTGAACCCTGATCAGGAAGTATTTAACCGGATTACCTGTGTCAATACATGTGGACATATATCAGATATGAGGTTGTCGGTAAAGGCTGGACAGGGAACAAGGATAGTGGATGCCAGAGGCAGCAAGGAGAAAGACAGCCAGTGGGTATATGAATTTCAGGATGTGAAACCCATGGAATCCAGAAGCGTAGTGGTGATCACCCAGCTTGATTCGAACTGTTTGGAATCATTGATTACAGCAGAGCTAGCCATGGAGCCAGAGGGGAAAAAGGCCAAAATCGCAACAACGGACAAGAGGCAGCCTATCCTTCAAAAAAACAAACTTACTATTTTTCATGAGCTTATAGGATCCGGGCAGTCTCTTTATCAGGAAGAAGAAAGTAATTTTAAGATTTTTCTGTATGGGAAAGATGGGGAAGAACTGCGAGGAACCTATCCATATAGAGGAAGCAGAAGCGGGTATTTGAGAAGTGGAGACCAGCTCCCATTGAGGGGGAACCAGTATATTACCATTGATCCAGGGAAGTTTCATCCGGACATTGGCTACCGTGTGGTTCGGCTGGAGGATGGAAAAAACGTTACCTTCTGGAATACAGAGGGGCAGACAGGCAGAGGAGCCTGCGCAGTATTTTCCAGAAAGGTTACTGATACCAGAGAAAGAATCCGATTTATAAGGGGAGAACACTATCTTCTAAAAGAAATCACGGAATACAGTGACAATGCAAGGCATACAAGCAGCCAGATACAATTTGCCCTGAATGGGGAAGGGGCGGTAGATACAATAACTGGGTTTGATAAACAGATTCAGATAATC
>JAETTS010000531.1 GCA_021769025.1 Enterocloster bolteae | reverse complement strand
ATTATAGCCAGATTTTGGGCCGTTGTCAATGGAGAGCTTACTTAAGCAAAATCAAACACCAGAAGAGATTCCTCCCGGAAACTCCCCTGGTGCTTTTTTGTTCCTTCGTTATTCTACAGGCATATAATATACGTCTGCTGCTTCACCGTGATAATAGTAATCCACGCCATCCTGGTCGTAGACATCTTCGTCATTGACAAATTCATAGGTGTTTCCATTCACATCCACCCAGTTTCCGTTTCCGTCCGGTGTGATGACGAGAGGAGAACCATCGGAATTGCGGTAAATGGTTCTGGTCTGGCTGGTATCCGTAAGCTGGGCATCACTGAAGCCGCCGTTCACGATTCCGGAACCTGAACCGCCGGAAGTCTGGCCTTCTCCGCTCTGACCTTCCGTGCCCTCGTCTTCTGTTCCTTCGCCTTCTGTTCCCGTACTGCTGCCTGTGCCGGCTTCACCGCCTGCGCCGGAAGCGCTTCCCGGTGCCGCACTCTTCAGAGAGGAATCTCCCACAATGGCAAAGGATTCGATGGCCTCCCGGATTCCTGCAAGTGCCTCCTCTGTTTTGGCAGAGCCTACGATCGTGTAATATTCATCTGCATTGGCAAACACCTTATTCACCACATAGGCATATCCGTTACTCTTCTCTGTATTGAGCATTTTCGTCACATAGCTGTAAACATTGACGCCGTTCGCATCCACTGCGGAATAATCCTGAATCTCAAAATCAGTTCCCTGCACAAGATCAGAAGCCTGTTCCAGGGTAACTGCCATATCCAGGGTGCTTGGAAGCACCGCAACGGACATATCCTCTTCCCCTGCTCCATGGGTGATCAGGATCCTTCCCTGTTCCGGAGATTCAAAACTGTACATACCAGCTTCATCTGTCTTATTTGCCCAGGTTGCATCCGGAAGCTTCATGGAAATCGCCTTATCCCTGGACTGGTAAATACTGGTCTGGGCATCCGGGGCAATGGTCGGTGTGGGCTCAGGCGTAGCCGTAGGTTCCGGTGTGGGAGTAACCTCCACCGCAATATCTTCTTTATCCTCATCTTTATCAAATATGCAGGCAGAAAATGCGCATGACATGGTAAGAGTCAATGCAATGATCGTAAATGTTTTTCTATTTCTCATAAGGGGCCTCCTTCATTTTTCTTCTCTATTACTTTTGTACATTTTACAATTTTATTACAAAAATGTCAACAAATTTTAAGTGTTACACTTGTGAAAAAACTATGAAAAACCCTTCCCTGCCCCGTGAGATGAAAACTGCAGCTAACAAAAAGGAGCCACAGGCTGCGGCTCCCTCCGGAATGTTCTTATTCTTTTACTGCACCTGATGTCATGCCGCCTACAATGTATTTCTGCCCGATCATATAAACAATGATTACAGGAATACAATTCAGTACGATATCTGCAAAGATATAGTTCCAGCTATTCTTATTCTTTCCAAAGAACTGGTATACTGCCATGGTCATTGGGAAAAGTTTACTTTTACTGGATAAATACAGAGGAGTCAGGAAATCGCTCCACACACCCATAAACTGCAGAATAAAGCAGGTAACCAGCGTTGGTTTCAAAAGTGGCATAATAATCTTAAAAAACAGACTTACCGGCCCCGCACCGTCGATCACTGCTGCCTCATCCAGTTCCACAGGAACGGATGTTACAAAGTTCCGGATGGTAAATACACAGAACGGAATCATGGCGCTTGTAAACACCAGGATAATTCCGATCCTGGTATCATTCAGGTGTGCCGTGGAGAGCACACGTACCAAAGTAACATAGTTTACCGGGAAAAACAGTCCGCAGAGTACAAAATAATAGAGGAATACATTCAGTTTTGTACGTTTCCTGCACATAACAAAGGCAGCCATGGAGCACAGTACCACTCCAAGGAAGGTTGCCACAAAGGCATAGGTAAGGCTGTTGATAAATCCCTGTACCAGCTTGCCCTGCTCAATTACTTCCATATAGTTGCTGAAAAGCCATTCTGACGGAAGATGAAGGTTCATTCTGGCTGCTTCTGCCTTGGGCTTAAAGGAATTGATCAGAACCAT
>JAETTS010000530.1 GCA_021769025.1 Enterocloster bolteae | reverse complement strand
CATAACTTATTATACCATGAATGACAGGTTCTTCAGAGCCTGTTTTTCTGTTTTAGGGCATAAAAAGTGGGCTGGCAGAACAGCTGATTACTCAGCTATTCTGCAACAGCCCCTTTTGTCAGCAACCAATATTATTTTTTCTTCATCTCAGCCATCTTCATAGCACGAACCTTCAAAGGAAGGCCAAAGAGAGTGATGAATCCATCTGCATCATGGTGGTCATACAGTTCTCCGGTGGTGAAGGATGCCAAAGACTCGCTGTACAGGGAGTATGGGGAAGTGGTTCCGGCTTTGATAATATTGCCTTTATACAGCTTGAATTTCACTTCGCCAGTCACATATTCCTGGGTGGATTCCACGAAGGCCTGAACCGCCTCCCGCAGAGGAGTGAACCATTTTCCTTCGTATACAATCTGAGCCATCTTATTGCCCATGTCTTTTTTTACTTCCATGGTAGCCCGGTCTAAAACCAGTTCTTCCAATTGCTGATGAGCCTCCATTAGAATGGTTCCGCCAGGAGTCTCATAGACACCTCTGGATTTCATGCCTACCACACGGTTCTCCACAATATCTACAATCCCAATTCCATGTTTGCCGCCTAACTGGTTCAGGGTACGGATGATATCGGAAACTTTCATCTTCTGGCCATTCACACTGACAGGGATTCCTTTTTCAAAGGTCATGGTGACATATTCTCCCTCATCAGGAGCTTTTTCAGGAGTTACTCCCAGTACCAGAAGATGGTCGTAATTGGGCTCATTGGCGGGATCTTCCAATTCCAGGCCTTCATGGCTGATATGCCACAAGTTGCGGTCACGGCTGTAGCTGTTGTCTGCAGAGAAAGGCAGGTTGATACCATGCTGACGGCAGTATTCAATCTCATCCTCTCTGGACTGCATGGTCCACACATCGGTCATTCTCCATGGAGCGATGATCTTTAAGTCTGGAGCCAGAGCCTTGATGCCAAGTTCAAAACGGATCTGGTCATTGCCTTTTCCTGTAGCACCGTGGCAGATGGCAGAAGCGCCTTCTTTTCTGGCAATCTCTACCAGACGCTTGGCGATAGCCGGGCGGGCCATAGAGGTTCCCAGCAAATATTTATTCTCGTATACGGCACTTGCCTGTACACAGGGAACGATATAATTGTCACAGAAATCATCTACCAGATCTTCGATGTATAATTTGGAAGCGCCAGATAATTTTGCTCTTTCCTCCAGGCCGTCCAGTTCGTTGCCCTGCCCGCAATCGATGCAGCAACAGACAACTTCATAATCAAAATGCTCCTTCAGCCATGGAATGATGGCGGTGGTGTCCAGACCGCCGGAATAGGCCAGGATAACTTTCTCTTTCATGTGTATGTCCTCCTCGTATACTAATTTGACGTTTCTTATTTTTAAAATGAACATTCATAAATATACAACATTTCTCTGGAAAATGCAAGATATAAGTTATTTTAAATGAAAATAGTGTTGCATAATATGCATTAATAATGTATAATTATGCTACTTCCGCCGCCGGTAATCACAGCAAAGTGAAAAAGATATCTGGCCAGGATGTGATTTTATGCTTTTCAAGTGAAGGAAAAGTATTTATAATAGGGGGCGGGGTCAAAGTAATATCATATTGGATTTTATAAGGATTGAGTAAAAATAAGAATTAGGGAGAATAAACGACATGATCAAAGTGGGAATAATCGGCTCCACCGGATATGCAGGAGGAGAGTTAGCAAGGCTTCTGCTTCAGCGGGATGATGTGGAGATTGTATGGTATGGCTCAAAAAGTTATGTGGATCAGAAATATGCATCGATCTATCAGAACATGTTCCGGATTGTAGATGACAGATGCATGGATGATAAGATGGAGGAGTTGGCCCGGCAGGCGGATGTGATCTATACAGCTACGCCTCTGGGGTTGTGCGCTTCGTTGGTGACTGAGGAAAGTCTATCGTAGACGTTGGTCAGTGTGTGACGCGCGGTGTTCGGCAGGGTAGATGTAGGGGGGTGGGAGGCGGGGTGTGAGGTCAGAGGTCGGGGGCGTCGGGTGGTGGGGGGGGCGGGCGG
>JAETTS010000529.1 GCA_021769025.1 Enterocloster bolteae | reverse complement strand
CTTTCAGCTTCCGCAGTCTTTCCACGATCCTGTCCAGATCATGTCTGAACCAGTAAGCCACAAGAACCGTCTTTCCATTGGCTGCTTCGATCAGATCCTCCAGTGCATCCAGCTTTCTCCCATGAAAATCAGTCACATCGCCCAGGTCATCATAAATGGCTCCGTTTGCCAGCTGCGACAGCTTTCCCGATAAAGATGCTGCATTTGCTGCTGTAATTTCCTTTTCCGAAAGCTGCAGCACCAGATCTTTTTTCAGTTCCTCATACTTTGCCGTTTCTGTCTTATCCATATACACCCGGTACTCCGTACTGATAAGTTCCGGCATCTGCAGAAATTCCGCTGCTTTCATGGATATCGTGATATCCGATATCTTTTCGTAAATCTCATCCTCAGCCCCTTTTCGAAGCTTGTAGGTATAAACAACCGGGCCATTCATCCTGTCAGGTTTAAAATAAGTCTCCCTGTACTGGCCGATAAACCTCCCCAGACGTTTCCCCATGTCCAGAAGCTTATACTCTGCAAACAGATCCATCAGCCCGTTACTGGAAGGTGTGCCGGTAAGCCCCACGATCCTTTTCACCTTTGGCCTGACTTTCATCATTGCCCGGAAGCGTTTAGACTGCCAGGACTTAAAAGAGGACAGTTCATCTACAACAACCATGTCATAATCAAAAGGTTTTCCACTCTGTTCTATCAGCCAGGGTATATTTTCACGGTTAATGATGTAGATATCCGCATCCTCATCCAGTGCCGCCATCCGTTTTGCAGCGGTTCCCACAACTACGGAATATCTGAGTCCTGCCAGATGGTCCCACTTTTTTATTTCCCCCGGCCATGTTGTCCTTGCTACCCGGAGCGGGCCGATGACCAGCACCTTATATACTTCAAATTCCTCGTACATCAGCTGATGGATCGCTGTAAGTGTTGTCACTGTCTTGCTCAGCCGAGGCCCATATCCAAAAGAAGAGCCGCGACCTTGTTTTTCCTGATAAAATCAATCGCATACTGCTGGTAATTATGTGGTATGAACTTCACCGGGCACCACCTCCTTCCTCTATTTCATCCAGAATCTTTCCAATCTGCTTCAGCTTGTCCAACACATGGACCTGGAAACCAAGCCGCGCCAGAAGCCTGTGCCTTGCTTTCTGCAGCGGACGCGGTTCCTTCCCCGGAGCCTTCACTTCAACAAAACCAAACTTCATTTCTGGCAAAAGCACCAGTCTGTCCGGCATCCCGTCAAATCCCGGCGATACAAACTTCGGGCAGATGCCGCCTCTCTGCTTTACTGCTTCCACCAGTTTCCGTTCTATTACTTTCTCCCTCATGCCTGCACCACCTCCGAAACCGAATCTGCCAGGTCAAATGCAGCATACATTGCGGAAAACCGGTCCACGATCACTTTCCCCCTATATCTGCAGGTGAAATTGTAACCGCAGTAAGCCATAAATCTTCCATCCTTTTCCCGGATCCTCAATTCTCTTCCCTTGTATGTCTTCACATAATCACCCTCCCAGTTTTTCTCCCACTTCCTGTTTACGATGTTCCGTCTTCTCCTCGCCCGGTTACGCATAAGACGTTCTCTCTCCTTCGCGGCAAAAATGTCCCCCTCCATAATCCCGGCACAGATACATCCCACTTTAACTTCCTCAAAATAATCCGGATGTTCCATCACATGCACAAACCGTATCCTGTCGTGATCACAGAGATCACAGATCTCATAAGCCGCATCCTTATCATCTTCACGAACATCAATGATATCCTTACATTCCCATCCGCTAAGTGGAGCCCCCCATTCCTTCAGGCGCTTTATGCATTTTGCAAGATGCCTTCCATCCGTTTTTCCTTCTGCAGCGGCTTGCTCATAGCCATTTATCATCAAATCTTTGTTATCCACCATGCTTTTCCCCCATTCTGTCACATCTCCATCATCTTCAGACCGGTCTGTCACCTGATCTGTCAGAGACGGGAAGTGCTGTATTTTCAATGCTTTTTGAATTCTGACACATTTGTCACGTATGTCGTATAAAGGTATATAGATATATGGATATATACAAAAAAACAAAA
>JAETTS010000528.1 GCA_021769025.1 Enterocloster bolteae | reverse complement strand
TTCTTCCACATCCAACGCTTCCCCGTTTCTTGTCACCGATTCCACATAACCTCCGTTCAGCAAACGGAAGGTATAAACACGGTCCTGCTGCGAAGTGCCTGTTACCATTATCTGGCTTCCGTTTATCATACGGTCTGAAGGCGCATCGCCGTTATCTGCCTGTTTGGCCACGATGGTATAGGATACATTGGGTTCAAGTCCTGCAAGTTCCGCTGTCCGCGGACTGCCGGACGGGCTTACCCATCCGTCTTCGTTCCCATCCTGACTGACCACATTTCCATCCATATCAAGAACCGCATACACAGTATTTTCTCCTGCCGGGCGGATAACAATCTTCTTTCGTCCCTCTGTCGTATCATCCGCTATAGAATAATTCCCTCCAATAGCAGGTACCATGACACGGGCTGGCTGACTTATTAAGGATGGATCCACTGAATCTGTCAGTATGTCTCCAACAACAGGAGCTGCGCTTTCCGCCATCTCATACACGTAGTAGCTGTCACAGGGCGGCAGTTGTTCAAAGCAGCCGCTGCCAAGCTGTTCCCCTGTCATTACTGCCAAAAGCCGTCCGTCACTGTCCGTCAGGGCATATTTACGCGCCTCATTTGCTCCGCTTATCTCAATCTTACCCATACCGTCATTTCCTATCGTTCCAGTTCCATCTGGAATGCACAGGATTCCATCATCTCCTCCCACAGGTGTAAAGCGTGCCCTGTAAGTCTGATCCGCCAGAATCGTCATATTCGGGTCTGTAACCTGATTCCCGTTTTCATCAAACCAGCCAGCAAACATATAGTTACTGTCCGGTGTGGTCTGGGGCAGGGAAATCTGAGACCACAGAGTCCCTTTCGGCACATGCATGGAATTGGTTCCTGAAATAGAGCCGCGGCTTCCGCTTTCAAATCTTATATCACACCATTGTCCCGGGTCTTCCACAAAATCCGCGTAAAGTTTGAGGTCTCCGGTCAGTTCAATATCTCCGGTCAACACGGTTCCTACTTTACCTGTACCGGAAGCATTGGCTTTATACCAACCGTTAAACATATAGTGCTGTTCAGGAGATGGCGTGATCCCTTCTGTGATTGTATCAATGGAGTGGGTGCCAAGCCGTAAGGAACGCGGGCTGCTGTCTCCTGACAAACTTCCATGTTCGCTGTTGTAATAGTTTATCCTGGCCCAATGTGCTGTATCATTCAGATCTTCATTATAGGTAACCGTAACAGTGCCGCCTGTAAAGTCTGTTTTAAAACTCAGCGTGGCTGCTGTCTGGTCCATACTGATATCGGTAAATGTTCCATTCCATCCAATGTTAGGCGGATACGTATACCCGGCTTTTCGCTCTACATTTACCGTCACTGTTTCATTAGGAGACACCTCCCTTGTTTCCGGCTCAGCCAGCACATTGTTATGGTTGTCTATCCGGTTAATGGTTACATGGGTTACATAAGAAGGGTCAATCTCGTAAGTATATACCACGGTTACCGGCTGATTGGGCATCTTTCCGGTAAAGTTCTTTTGGGCATCAAATGTGCATCCTGCTGTCTGCGCCGAATATATCCCTCTTCCCGACAAATCATCTATATCCCCGCTGCCTGTTTTTATCTGAGCGCCGGTAAGGGTATAAGCCGTAATCTGTGCCGGTGCAGCAGAAACCTGCGACTCCGCGGAATAGAGATAGCTTTCCGGAGTACGGATCGCACGGCCACTCCCATCTGCATATTCTACACGAAGGGCAAATTTCTTTGAACTGTCAGGCTCATATCTGTATGCCACAGTCAAGTCATCATTGGGCATATTTCCGCGAACAGACCGGGTAGACTCATTAATGGTCGCGGCCTCCCCCAGCGTCCCATGGCCTGAGGCGTCATCAAAACGGCGGGTTTTGTTGTTCTTAATAAGTACAGAAGATACCTTGTATCCCGGTATATCCCGTTTGTAGGTGGCAGATACTGCTGTATTGGCCGTCACCCGGGTTGTCCAGCTTCCGTCATCAAAAAACTTATATATCTGGCTGTCATCCGCTTCGGGCCATGCATTCGGGTCTTCTCCATTCATGTTTCCATTT
>JAETTS010000527.1 GCA_021769025.1 Enterocloster bolteae | reverse complement strand
GATCAGGAAGAGTTAAATGTGGGAATTGTTAATTTTGATAAAAATTCTGCCAATGGCCAACAGAGAGAAGAAGGACTTCGGGAGGAACTGTCAGCAGACAGCCGTGTGCGGATTGTGGACGCCATCAATGTGATTTCTACCACAGAAGATTCCAAGGCAGGCACCATAGAAATGCTGGAAAAGCATCCGGAAATTAATGTGATTGCTACTTTTAACGAGTGGACCAGCCTGGGAGTAAGCTATGCCATCCGTGAGCTTGGCCTGGCAGAAGAAACATCTGTGGTGGCCTTTGACAGCAACGTAGTCTGTGTGGGGATGCTGGAGACTGGAGAAGTAGATGCTTTGATTGTGCAGAACCCTTATGCCATGGGATATCTGGGGGTAGAATGTGCCTACAATTTAATCAACAGCCTGCCTATAGAAGACGCCCAGGTGGATACTGCCACCACCGTAATTACCAGAGAAAACATGTTTGAGGAAGACTGCCAAAAGGTATTATTTTCTTTTGATTAAGATATATTGTGTAAAAATTTGTACAAAAAGAATAAAAAATTTAATGGAAATCCTTCTTGTTTGTGGTATACTAATAACTGCGGTGAACAAGCAAAGCCCGCAAAAAAATAAAACAGGGAGGATTTTTCATTATGAAAAAGAAAGTTTTAGCTGCATTGTTAAGCGTAGCAATGGTAGCAACCTTACTGGCAGGCTGTGGAAGCAAGAGCGAAGAGCCTGCAGCACCGGCTGAAGCAGAAGCTCCGGCTGAAGAAGAAGCAGAGGCGCCGGCAGACGCTGAGGAGCCAGCAGAGGCACCGGCAGCATCCGGAGATTTCGCAGACAAGAAGGTAGGCGTATGTATTTATCAGTTCTCTGATAACTTTATGACACTGTTCCGTACAGAGCTTGAGAGCTATCTGATTAGCCTGGGCTTCTCCAAGGACAACATCACCATCCAGGATGGTCAGAATGACCAGGGAACCCAGACAAACCAGATTGATGCTTTCATCAATGACAAGGTTGACGTTCTGATTATCAATCCTGTTAACTCCTCTTCCGCAGAGACCATTACCGACAAGGTAGTTGGCGCCGGAATCCCGTTGGTATACATCAACCGTGAGCCGGATGAGTCCGAGGAGCAGAGATGGGCAGACAACAACTGGGATGTAACCTATGTTGGATGTGATGCACGTCAGTCCGGAACCATGCAGGGCGAGATGATCGTTGATCTTGGTCTGGAGACTGTAGATATGAATGGCGACGGCAAGGTTCAGTACATCATGATCGAGGGTGACCCGGAGAACGTAGACGCTAAGTATCGTACCGAGTTCTCTGTACAGGCACTGAAAGACGCCGGCTGGGAAGTAGAAGAGCTGGATGATCAGGTTGGTAACTGGGATCAGGTAAAGGCACAGGAGCTAGTTGCTAATTCACTTGGTCAGCATGGCGACAAGATCGAGGTTGTATTCTGCAACAACGACGCTATGGCACTTGGCGCACTTCAGGCAATTGATACCGCAGGCCGCAAGGTAGGCGAGGACATTTTCCTGGTAGGTGTTGACGCTCTGTCCGAGGCTCTTGAGAATGTTATCTCCGGAACCATGACAGGAACCGTATTCAATGATCATATTTCTCAGTCCCACAGCGCAGCAGACGCAGCAGTGAACTATCTGACAGGCGCAGGGAATGAGCATTACATTGGCTGTGACTATGTAAAGGTTACAACTGAGAACGCACAGGAAGTACTTGACAGCGTTAAATAATTAACGGCTGACAGGCAGAATGTAAGAAGCGGTGCGGGTGTTGTCATACGGCACCCGCACTTTTTGATATGAGAAAAACAGATTTTGATCTGTTAAAATAGAAAAAGAGAAGGAGGAGCATAAATGGCAGAGTATAAACTGGAACTGAAAGGCGTCTGCAAGTCATTCCCGGGTGTTAAGGCGCTGGATAATGTACAGTTGTCGCTCCGTCCCGGTACCGTACATGCATTGATGGGGGAGAATGGTGCAGGAAAGTCCACGCTGATGAAGTGTCTGTTCGGTATCTACAAGATGGATGCAGGAGAGATC
>JAETTS010000526.1 GCA_021769025.1 Enterocloster bolteae | reverse complement strand
ATATCCGGGTATCTGCAGATGGGACTTACCACCTCCACCTTGTATTCGTCATTGGCAATTCCACTTTTGCATTCTACTTTTATACTGCTATCTAACACAACACGCCACTGACGCCCTTCCCTGTCCGGTATCTCATAGACGTAATAAAAACCGCCAATATAAACTGGCGTGGTTCCCATATAATTTCCAATGATATCAGCCGCCGCCCTGCGTGTAAGCCCGGTCAATTCTATCTCAATGCCGAAGCGCTGCTCTCGCATCCCCGGTACCTGTTTGTTTTCCTGCTGCTTTGTCATCGCCCTCCCGCCTTTCCGAACAGTCTGGCCTTATAGGGTGGTGCCTGGACCATCAGGTTATAACGTTCATTCCCGCATTTATAAAGACATACGCCCCTCTGAGGATACTGAATCAAGTTGTATTCACTCTTTTCTAACTGGAGGGTATCCATATAGAAACCTGCATCCACGGCCCCTGCGTTGAACAGGAAGCTGTGTGTCGGGATAGCGAAAAGCGGCTTGGTATATTCGGCAATTCCCGGCAGGTTGTAGTCTTCCAGGTTCTGACTTGACAGGATAACAGCGCTGTCCTTCTTACGGACCCGTTTCATAAAATTTCTGACGTACTCGACCGCCGTCAGGTTGCTGAGGAACAGATAGAACTCATCAATGCTGGCAGCCGTCCTGCCGTTGGTCAGGAGCGCGTCACTCATATAGGACAGAATGTTGAACAGCATTGCATTGCGTATGTTCTTGCTGGCCTGCAATAGTCCCTTGACACCGAACACGATGAAATGGTTATCCGTAATATTGGTATGCCCATCAAAAAAAGGAGCCTCCGCTCCTCTGCACATCGAGTGAAGCCCCAGAAGAATTTCCTGAAGGAGTTCTGCTGTGAACAGCTGGCGCCTGGTATCATCAAATCCCTGGTATTCCCCCTCAATCAGCTGGTATAAATCAGAAAGAATGGGATAATCCATAGGTTTCAGTCTCTTGAAATCAGTCCTGTCCGTAAAACCAAACCGTTCATACAATCTCCCAACCATGATCTCAATGGCGTCAATATGCTGGTCTGTAAAATCCTTATAGGACCGGAAGAAATCCTTCAGGAATGAAATGTGCTGACTCAATCTGCTGGTCTGGCGGAATGCCATGGGGGCTCCTGTGTCATTCGGGCTTCCATCCTCGTCCCAGCACCGTATCTGCAGCAGATTGATTTTGTACTCGCCTGTCATGAGGTCAATGTAACAGCCGCCCAGGTTTTCCGCCAAATCCTGGTACTCTCCTTCCGGATCCAGGCATATGACATCCATTCCCGCTTCACGCATGATGCACAGAACCAGTTTTAACAGATACGATTTTCCCTGACCGCTGTTTCCCAGAATAAGGATGTTGGCATTGGTCTTATCCTCCGCACGCCGGTTAAAGTCCACGATGATGTTGCTCCCAAACTTATCCCTGCCCAGGTAGAATCCATTCGGATCCGTCTTCCCGGAATAATGGAATGGGTACAGGTTTGCAACACTGCTGGCCGGGAGCACCCGTTCATACTGTTCCCTGAACACGTTCCACCCGGATGGCATCACACTGAGGAACCCCTGCTTCTGTCTCATGAGCAGACGGTCCACATTCAACTTGGAACGCACAAGTTCTGTCAGGACTTCCGTCTGTAGCAGCTTAAGCTGTTCCGGATCCGCTGCCGTCAGTTCAATATATACAGCTGTATGCAGAAGCGGCTCTTTATTCCGATGCATCTGTGAAACAATGTCGGCCACATCCTGCAGGTTATTGCCTGCTGTGATGGTATCCTGAAGGTTCTCCGTACTCCCCTGCCGCATCCGGTTCTTATTGGCAGCATTGCTGATGATTTTCCGTTCCTCTGCCGGGGAAACCTGCCGGGTGTAGATGCGCAGGGTCACTCCATCTTTCTCGCCCAGGTTCCGTAGGCTGGCCTGCTCCTCAGTACTGGTCGGGTACTCCCTGAGTGCCCATACACACCGGTGGGGGTTCCCGCACACATCATGGTCGAGGTCGAGTTGGATGGTGGACGGGCTGACCAGGTCTCTGGCGTC
>JAETTS010000525.1 GCA_021769025.1 Enterocloster bolteae | reverse complement strand
ATTGACCGTTCCATTTTGGAGGCGGCGGCTTTGGACGGAGCTGCAGGCCTTAAGAAGTTCTGGAATATTATTATTCCCAGTATAAAATTTCCCCTTGCGTATACGATTGTGGTTTCCGTCATTGCCCAGTTTAACATTTATGGACAGCCCCTTATCATAACCGGAGGAGGACCCAACGAGTCCACGTACGTGCTGTTGATGTACATAAGAAATCTGGCCTTTGGTACAGGAAAATCTGTGGCAGGGATGGCCAGCGCCATGTCTACCAGTCTGGGACTCCTGATAGGAATTGTATCTGTTGTTCAGCTTATCCTGATGCGCAGGCAGGAAGATTAGGAGGGCAGTCATATGAAAATAAAACACAGAGAGCAAGAACC
Source organism: Enterocloster bolteae (assembly GCA_021769025.1). Next base: position 1,703 of record JAETTS010000525.1, on the reverse strand, counting down.
GGATATGGAACAGGTGAATTATTCATCTAAAACATCCTGGATAGCATTTGTTATTCTGTTTGCCGTGGCGTTTGTCATGCTGGTTCCGCTGTTGTGGATTTTTATATCCTCATTTAAAGTGGCGACGGAGGTGATTCAGGCTGGTGGGTTTTTGTACCTGCCGAAGACATGGACGCTGGATAACTTTACCAGCCTGCTGTCTTTCAGCAATAAACAGCTGCCCATCTATTACTGGTTTGTCAATTCCATTATTGTATCGGGAAGCCATACCATACTGGCAGTGAGCATCTATTCTCTGTCCGCTTACGCCTACGCAAAGCTGAATTTTAAGGGGAGAGATACGATTTTCTTAACGATCATGTTTCTGTCCTCCTTCCCGGCAATTACAAACATCATTCCGCTGTACAAGATGATGCACACGTTCCACTGGCTTAACAAACTGATTGCGCTGATTGTACCCGGGCTGGCCGGTGTGACCAATATTTTCCTGATCCGCCAGTTTATGATGGCAATTCCGGATGTGATACTGGAATCCGCCCGTATAGACGGCGCCGGCGAATTTACCATTTTCCGAAAGATCGTACTGCCAAACTGCAGGTCGATTCTGATTGCTGTGGGACTGTTTACCTTTACCGGAAGCTGGAACGATTTCCTGTGGCCTTCCATCGCCATCAATAATCTGGACAGATTAACGCTGACTGCAGGCCTGCAGCTTGCCAAGGGCGTGTATACCAATAAAGTGCCGCAGATGAGTGCCATCGCTACAATAGCGATTGTGCCGATGATCATCTTATATCTTTTCACACAGAAATATTTTGTGAAAGGCATCTCACTTTCTTCCGGTGTGAAAGGATGAATGTACCCTGTAGAAAACAGAGTTTTGCAAATGCCTAATGAATAGTATCAGGAAAGGAATAATAAAGCATGGAAACAGAGATAAACGCAGCAGTTCCCAGAGGGGAATATCCGAGACCGCAGTTTGTGAGGGACTCCTGGATGAGCCTCAACGGGGAATGGGATTTTTCTTTCGGAACGGATGCATTTGACCGGAAAATTATTGTGCCATATGCTTATCAAGCTCAGCTTTCGGGAATCGGATCAAACGAATTCTGGGATCTGGTATGGTACCGGAAGCGTTTTGTCCTGCCAAAAGAGATGAAAGACAAACGAATACTGCTTCATTTCGGAGCAGTTGACTATCAGTGCCAGGTCTGGGTGAACGGGCAGCATATGATGAGCCATGAGGGCGGGCACATCAGTTTCGAGATGGAAATAACAAAAGTGCTGCAGGAAGAAGAAAATGTCATCATGGTTATGGTGCAGGACAGAATCGAAGATCTGGAAATGCCCAGAGGAAAACAGTTCTGGAAGGAAGAGAGCGCCGGCATCTTTTATACAAGGACCACCGGCATCTGGCAGAGCGTCTGGCTGGAAGCGGTGGGAAAGGGATATCTGGACCACGTATACATCACGCCGGATTTGGATCAGAAGAGCGTAAAGTTCCAGTATGAGATCCGGGGAGCGAAGCGGGCGCAGCTAAAAACGCAGATCACCTTTGACGGCCATGAGATGGGAGCGGTGACTATTGATACGGAACGGGAAGAGGGCAGTTTTTCCATCCTGTTGGACCAGCAGCTTTTGTCCAACTGGAACTTTCAGGAGGAAATGGCATGGACACCGGAAAATCCCAGACTGTTTGATGT
>JAETTS010000524.1 GCA_021769025.1 Enterocloster bolteae | reverse complement strand
TCGGAGACTCCATTGTGGTGGTGTCAGATGATGATGTGGTTAAGGTTCATGTCCACACCAATGACCCAGGGCTTGCCATTCAGAAGGCATTGACTTATGGATCCCTCTCAAAGATGAAGATTGATAATATGAGAGAGGAACACAACGAAAAGCTGATTAAGGAGGCGGAGAAGCTGGCCGCTTCCCAGGCAGATGCCAAAAAGCAGGCTGTCTCTTCGGAGAAAGAGAAAAAGAAGCCTTACGGATTTATTGCAGTATCTATCGGAGATGGGTTTGGAGAGATCTTTAAAGGTCTGGGAACCGATTACCTGATTGAGGGTGGACAGACTATGAACCCCAGCACAGAGGATATGCTAAACGCCATTGACCAGGTGAATGCAGATACAATCTACATCCTGCCGAACAATTCTAACATTATTCTGGCTGCAAATCAGGCGGCGCAGCTGACAGAAGGGAAGGAGATCATCGTGATCCCGTCTAAGACGGTTCCTCAGGGAATCACGGCGATCATCAATTTCGTGCCGGAGTTGTCCGCGGGAGAGAACAAAGAGGTTATGATCCAGGAGATGTCCAAGGTAAAGACCGGCCAGATTACGTATGCTGTGCGCAACACCATGATTGAAGACAAGGAGATCAAAGAAGGGGATATCATGGGGATTGCCGACCAGGGAATTGTGGCGGTGGGACAGTCTGTAGAGGGAACTACCCTCGATACACTGAAAGCCATGCTGGATGATACAGCGGAACTGGTGACTATTTACTACGGTGCAGAAGTGAAGGAAGAGGAGGCAGAGAACTTCCTTAAGAAAGTGGATGCAGTCTGCCAGAATTATGGTGTGGAGGTAGAGTTGCAGGCCGGAGGCCAGCCCATCTATTACTACCTGATTTCCGTAGAGTAAGGCTATGGATCAGGAACCTATCCGTTCTTTAAAAGGGATCGGAGAAAAGACAGGAAAGCTATTTGAGAAGCTGGGCATCCATACAGTGGATGACCTGCTTCACTATTATCCGCGGGCATATCATGCTTATGAGGAGCCTGAGGCAATCGGAAAATTAAAAACCGATTCGGTGGGTGCTGTGGCAGGAATTCTGCAAAAAGATGCCTCTGTCCGGCGCTTTCAGAATATTCAGGTGATTACTGTTTCATTGAAAGATACAACCGGAACCTTGCAGTTAGTGTGGTACAATATGCCTTTTCTGCGAAATACCCTTCAGGCTGGAACCTATCATATTTTTTGCGGAAAGGTGGTAAAAAAGAATAACCGCCTGACGATGGAACAGCCGGAGATCTATACAAAAGAGGGCTATGGGGCTGTCATGAAGCATATGCAGCCAGTGTACGGACAGACCAAAGGCCTGGGGAATAAAGCCATTGTCAGGGCGGTGGCTCAGGCCTTGGATATGCGGCAGATGGAACGGGATTACATGCCGGCTGATCTGCGCAAAAAGCATGAGTTGGCAGAATACAATTTTGCTGTGGAGCATATTCATGTTCCTACAGACCAGAAGGATCTGTTGTTTGCCAGAAAGAGGCTGGTATTTGACGAGTTTTTTCTGTTTCTTCTGGGGGTAAGGCGGCTGAAAGAAAGGCGGGAGAATGTCCGCAGCAGTTGGGTTATGAAATTGTCCCCGGAGGTCAAACGTCTGAAGGAGCGCCTTCCATACCGGCTGACCCATGCACAGGAGACGGTACTGCATGAGATCGAGTGGGACTTAAGTAACGGGCTGGTAATGAACCGTCTGATACAGGGAGATGTAGGATCAGGCAAGACCATTCTAGCTGTTTTAGCGCTCCTTCACACGGCGTATAACGGATTCCAGGGAGCTTTGATGGCACCCACGGAGGTGTTGGCAAAACAGCACTATGAAAGTATGTGGGAGTTATTTGAGTCCTATCAGATTCCCAAGAAATTGGTTCTGGTGACTGGTTCCATGACGGCAAAAGAAAAACGGACGGCCTATGAGAAGATCAAAAGCCATGAGGCGGACATCATAATAGGAACCCATGCACTGATCCAGGAAAAACTGGTGTATGATAAGTTAGCTCTGGTGATCACGGATGAACAGCACCGATTTGGGGTTGGAC
>JAETTS010000523.1 GCA_021769025.1 Enterocloster bolteae | reverse complement strand
TTAAAGCTGCCGTTTTGCAGGTCGGCAACAGAGATCATGGAGCCATAGGATGCCTTATGGAGGCGGCCAAGGCGGTATTTTTCGGTCTTGGCAGTGATCAGTTCCACTTCCTGTTCAAAGGAAGTATTCTGGTCTATGTTCACAGTAACCAGACAGCGCTCCTCTTTTTCCACAATGCTGATCTGGGATAAGTCTATGGTCAGCAGGGTGTCCATATTCTGGTGATGGGTACATAACGTAGTCCGGAGTGCCTGGAGGTGGGTGATCTGCATATCAAGGTCTGCTATCTTTTCTTCCAGAAGGCATTTTAAGCCTCTGGCAGATCGGTTTTTCATGAAATTTTGTATTTCATTGATGGACACATCCAGTTCCCGCAGCAGCAGGATGGTTTCCAGGACAGGGCTTTGGTGGTAATTATAGTATCGGTATCCATTTTCAGGGTTGATGACGGCCGGCTTGAACAGCTGGATCTCATCATACCACATAAGGGTCTTTTTGTTGATGCCGTGCATGGCTGCGAACTGGCCGATTGTGAGAAGTTTGTCTTTCTTATTCATAGTCACCTCATAAGATGATTTAAAAATGTATTGACTGGACAGTTACTGTACGATTTATGATATCATATACGGGAAACAAATACAAGAAAAACGGAGGAAACATCAATGGAAAACTCAAATGGATATGAAAAGCCTGTAACGCTGAAAAATATCCTGAAATTTGCTGTGCCAACCATTGCAATGACCGTGTTTATGTCGGTTTATACTATGGTTGACGGACTGTTTGTGTCCAATCTGATCGGTACCAGCGCCCTTTCCGCCATCAACCTGACAGCGCCCATCATTCAGCTTGTCACGGCGATTTCCACCATGCTTGCCACCGGAGGCAGCGCGGTCATCATGAAAAAGATGGGAGAGCAAAAAGTCCAGGAGGCGAAGGAAGACTTTACATTTCTGATCTTGGTGAATGTCATTGTTGGGCTTCTTATGTGCGGAGCAGGGTATCTGGCTATAAGGCCTGTTTTTGCCGGTATGAACCTTTCTATAGATGTGGAAGGGTACTGTGTGGAATATTTAAGCCGGTATCTGGTGTTTACCGTACCCATCCTTCTGATGAACAACTTCACCCTCTATATGATCGCCAGTGAGAAGGCTACGTTGTCCCTAGTCTGCTCCGTGGCAGGAGGGGTTTTAAATATGGTACTTGACTATGTGTTCATTGCCTGGTTTCATATGGGGATCAGCGGTGCTGCGGTGGCCACAGGACTGGGATACTCTGTGACAGCGGTTGCAGGGCTTGTTGTATTCAGCCGGAAAGAGAGCCTTCTTCATTTTACAAAGCCGGTAGTCCGCTTCCAGGTTCTGGCTGCCGCGGCTTCAAACGGATGCTCGGAGATGGCGACTGCCCTGGTTACCGGAATCATCACGATGATGTTCAACTGGACCATGCTATACTATGTAGGGGAGGACGGAGTTGCGGCTGTCACGATCATTACATATGTACTGATGTTTGCAAGCTCCCTGTACACAGGATATTCATATGGAGTTGCACCTATGATCAGCTATTATTATGGAGAGGGAAACCATGAGAAATTGAGAAAACTGGTTGGAATCAGCCTGAGGGTGATTGCAGGGATCTCGATTGTGACTGTTGCCGCTTCCTTTCTGATGACAAGGCCTCTGGTTTCCATTTTCGCCCGACCAGACAATCCGGTGTATGATCTGGCAGTGACAGGGAACCGGATCTGTACGATAGCCCTTCTTTTTATTGGCTTCAATATTTTTGCCAGCGGGATGTTTACCGCATTGTCCAATGGAGTGGTTTCGGCTATCCTTGCATTTTCCAGATCCTTTGTGTTTATGTTGATTACCATGCTGGTGCTTCCTTTGATCCTTGGGGTAAATGGGATATGGCTGGCAACGCCTGTGGCGGAAGGGATGGCGCTTCTGTTGTCTCTTGTTATGTTCTTAAAATATAGAAAGCGGTATTTTGTACCGTTTCTGTCCACATGTGTTCACAACAACTAGCAAAATCCATGAAAATCGCCTGCGTTGATAAGATTTTTGCTCGCCAGCCCAAGTTATCATACGGTCTGG
>JAETTS010000522.1 GCA_021769025.1 Enterocloster bolteae | reverse complement strand
GAGGCGAAGCAGGCACCGAAAGGGACGAAACAGATGCCGGACTAAAAGAAAAGCCGGAGACGGGGAAATCGTTCCGTCTCCGGCAAAAAATTCACGTCGAAAAGCTTTGTGCCGTACTATGCGGTTTCGTCCGGGCTGTCGGAGGCAGGTTCCTGGGATTCCTCCGGGGGAGGAAGTTCGTTAAGTGAGAAGGTGGTCAGGTATTCGTTGCCGGACATGTCTTTGACAGAGACAGACAGACCGTTGGGATCCATCTGGAAAGAAACTCTCCCCGTCGCTTTGTCGACATTGAGAGGAAGAATCTGCTGCCCGGCGGATGTAAGTGCGCTGATGGAGGAATAGTCGACGCCTGACTGCGTATCAATGATGGTAAAGGAGAGAAGACCATCTTCGGAGACATAGTCCTCGATAGCAGGCGGCTCGTCATCCAGAATATCAATATGCGCATATTCCAGCAGAGCCATACCATTAAAATTCTTCATGTAAATTTCCAGAGAGCCGTTGTGGTTTACAGTGGAACGGTAGGTCTTCTTTCCCACCTTAACCAGATCAAGGGGCTCTGCGTCCATTTTTATAGTTACTTCTTTCAGGGGCATAACGGACTTGATAGTGAAGGTTATATCCGTAGTGCGGTAATCACTGGTTCCTTCGATGACTACTTCATATTTGGGCTTGGTAGTAACCAGAAAGAAGATGATACCATTCACCAGAATGAAGGGCAGTATATAAAAAAGCAGAAGCTGAATCAGGTCTGAGTCCAGTGTATTGTGGTATTTATACGGACGTGAACTGCGGTATGTATGACGATCCATAAGATAAAACCTCCTTTGCAGATAAACAACTAATAGCATAGCAGAAAATAAAGCTTCTTACAAGTTTATCTTCTAAAATCTTTCAAGTTGTGGTAAGATGTTCGTAACAGTTTCCAGAAAAAACAGGCAATAAAAAATTCCCATGATCATATACAGAGAGGAGCTCTATGATTAGGAAAGCAGCAGAGTTTGCCGCCAGAGCCCATGAAGGCGCTCTGAGGAAAGGAAGTAAAATTCCGTACATTTCCCACCCTATGGAGGTGGCTATGATCGTTGCGTTGATGACAGATGATCAAGACTTAATTGCTGCGGCATATCTTCACGACGTTATAGAAGATGCCGGAGTTACTTACCAGGAATTGGAACAGAAATTTGGGTCCCGCATTGCAGAGCTGGTCAGACAGGAGAGCGAGGACAAGTCGAAGAGCTGGGTGGAGAGGAAGCAGGCGACTATTGACAGGCTGATCACTGCGGGGAAGGAGGACAGGATTCTTGCCTTTGGGGACAAGCTGAGCAACTTAAGAAGCACTGCAAAGGACTACATGGTGGTGGGAGATGAGATCTGGCAGAAATTCCGTGCCAAGGATAAGAATCTGCAGGCATGGTATTATGAGAGCATGGTGGACAGCTTTGCAGTCTTCAGGGAGCATCCGTTTTATCGGGAGTATCTATGGCTTTTGAATATGGTGTTTGGATGGAAATCTTCTTTCGCGTTGCACCTTTACTGAAAATGTGCTAAAATGAAGACCATTTGATGAAGAAAAAGTTGGAAAGGACGTTTATGATGGATATATCTTACAGGAGTACCAGGGGAAGAGAGCGTGATGTGACCGCCTCTCAGGCGATTTTAAAAGGCCTTGCCTGCGATGGGGGATTGTTTATGCCTGATAGGATGCCGAAGCTGAATCTGACCATGGAGGAGATGGCGAAAAAGACCTATCAGGAGACGGCATATGAAGTCATGAAGCTGTTTTTGACGGATTTCACGGAGCAGGAATTAAAAGAGTGTATCAGCAGGGCTTATGATGATAAGTTTGACACAGAGGTGATCGCACCGCTGGTGAAGGCGGACGGGGCGTATTACCTGGAATTGTTCCATGGCAGCACCATTGCGTTTAAGGATATGGCGTTGTCGATTCTGCCCCATCTTATGACAACGGCAGCCGGAAAAAACCATATGGAACAGGAGATCGTGATTCTCACAGCTACATCAGGGGATACAGGAAAGGCGGCCATGGCTGGATTCGCCGACGTTCCCGGCACCAGGATCATTGTGTTTTATCC
>JAETTS010000521.1 GCA_021769025.1 Enterocloster bolteae | reverse complement strand
AGGATGGCAACGCTTACGTATAGAAACCATAAAAAATACGGTACAATAAAGTATTCGCTAAATGGTATCAGGTCATCCAGCTTGGTGTGAAGCACATAATAATCTCTGGTTACATGTCTCTCCAGGTATAAAAACCATGGAAGATAGATAAAGCCATAAAGCAGGATCCATGCATGTTTATACCGCTGCAGCAATTGTTTCATAAAACACCTCAGAACGTTCTAAAATATATCCATTGCAATTTTCGGTAACTTTTCGGATTATAGCACAAGTTAAGTCGGACAGCAAGGGGCTTTAGAGAATGTTAAGAAAGTTTATGGAATCGTTCCTTTCTTTTTACACTCCTATAATGTAAAAATCGGATGGAATCTGGCTTAGGTGTGAATCAATGCCAGTTGGTTAAGCGCTCTCTCCCGGCTACGTTATCTTGGAAGGCCAAGGGTTATCTAACTGACTTTGATGTGAATTGTAACAATCCTTCAAAATCCTTCTTAACATAACAGTCTAATATATGAAAGAAGCATAGAAACTATGACACGATGGATGTTTGGGTGTAGGGCCAGGTATTTTTTGCTTGCAACATTCTGTTTTTATGATAAAATGGTTCAGGATATAGAGGAAAAGAGGAGCCATCAGTGAAATCGATAACATCATTAAGGAAAATGTGTTTGCTATGCAGCGTGTGTGCTGTCCTGGCTGGCTGCGGACAGAAAAAGGAGCCGGAGCTTACCAGATACGATGCACAGTTTTTTCAGTTGTTTGATACAGTTACCAGCATCATCGGGTACACGAAGGATGAAGAGACGTTTACAGCCTATAAAGAGGAACTTCATGAAGAATTGGAGATTTATCATCAGTTGTATGATATCTATACGGATTACCCGGGAGTTTCCAATATAAAGACCATCAATGACAATGCAGGCATCCAGCCGGTTAAGGTGGACCAGAAGATCATCGATCTCCTGGATAGGTCCATTCAGATGTATGAGAGGACGGATGGTCGGATCAACATCGCCATGGGCAGCGTGCTTTCCCTCTGGCATGTGTGCCGGGAGGGAGGAACCAACGATCCGGAACATGCCCGGATTCCCACTATGGAGGAGCTTCAGGAAGCAAACGCCCATACGGACATCTCCAAGATCATCATAGACCGGGAGAACTCTACGGTGTACCTGGAGGATCCCCAGATGAGACTTGACGTAGGTTCGGTAGGAAAGGGATATGCGGTGGAGATGGTATGCAGGAAATTGGAGGAAGACGGACTTACCAGCGCCATGGTTAATGTGGGTGGTAATGTGAAAGCCATTGGATCTAAGCCAGGAGAGGTAAGCTGGCTCGTCGGCATTCAGAATCCGGATTTAGGCAGCGACCAGACTTACCTTCACCGTCTGGAACTGAAAGGAATGTCGCTGGTAACCAGCGGGGTTTATCAAAGATTTTATACGGTGGACGGGAAAAGGTATCATCATATCATCCATCCGGATCTTCTGATGCCATGGGACAAGTATGCATCCGTATCGATTCTGTGCCAGGATTCCGGGATGGCGGATTGTCTGTCCACGGCCGTCTTTAACATGGAGCCGGATGCAGGAAAGGCACTGATCGAGAGTTTGGATGGCGTGGAAGCGATGTGGATATACCCGGACGGAACCGAGGAATACAGCTCCGGGTTTCGAGCATACATGACGGAAGAATAGGGAGAATGATAGCGTATTATGAAAAGAATGTACAGCAACATGATACTGGGGTTGGCAGCATTTATCTGGGGGGTAGCGTTTGTGGCCCAGAGCGTGGGGATGGACTATGTGGGGCCTTTTACCTTCAATGCGGCCCGCTTCCTGATTGGCGGGACGGTGTTGCTTCCGCTTCTGGCATTTCTTAAAAAAGGAAATAAAACTGAAACAACCAGCCGGCCCAGGGAGCGAGACGGGAAAAGTGGCAGCGGGCATGTGGGAGACGACAGAAGCAGCGGCGCACAGATGGGGAATGACAGAAGCGGTAGTAGGCAGGCAGGAGACCGAAAGGGAAGATGGCTGTCTGAGAAAGGGCCTAAGACTGGAATCATAGGCGGCATCTGCTGTGGAACCGCGTTATTTGCA
>JAETTS010000520.1 GCA_021769025.1 Enterocloster bolteae | reverse complement strand
AAGCTGAAGAACTGACGCCTGCTGCGCTGATTACATTGCTGGTAATGTAGGCATCGAATCCACCGATCTGAAAACCAGAATCCAGAAAGCCTTTTAAAAGCCCTTTTACCAGATCTACGGTTCCTGCCATGCGCTCGCTTGGCTCCAGACGGTTTAAGTCAATGGTAAAAGACTGGTGGAAGGTTTCGCTGACAATATTGATCTGGTTGGACTTATTCTTCGCGGCCACGCCAACACAGTCTAAGTTGATGCTTCCAGCCAGCACCTTGCCGTGATTATGGTCTGTGTGATTGCCGCTGATCTCCGTTCGTCCGGGAGAACTGAACAGCAGAATCTCCTTTTCTCCGAATTCTTCGTTAAACTTTTTCACCAATTCCTGGTAACGGACAATGCTTTCCTCTACAGAAGCTTCACCGTACAGCTTTTGAAACAGCTCTTTCATCTGGGCCGATTCCAATAGACGCAATGTTTCTTCTATTTTCATGGTGATCCTCTCCTTTATATAAAACAGTTTATTTGTTGCCAAAGAATCCCTTGGCTATTATGGTAAGTATAGCAGAGTATTGGCAAGAAGAAAATAGGCTAGAGAAAAAATATTTGTTTCGGCAAAATGATCTTGTAATTCTGTAGAAATTGAGTTATAATAAGGCGCAAATTTTAAGAAAATTTTAAGAAAAGGGAGGATTTGTTGTGTTTTTTTTGTTTTTTGCGGTGTGGTTGATCCTAAATGGCAAAGTGACACTGGAAATCTGCCTCTTTGGCCTGGGCATATCAGCAGCGCTTTTTTTGTTTGTCTGCCGCTACATGGATTACAGCATACGTAAAGAAAGGCTTTTGTTCCGGCTGATACCCCTGTTTTTACAGTACTTCTGGGTTCTGGTGCAGGAGATTGTCAAGGCGAACGTAGCGGTCCTTAAGCTGATTGTGTCCCCGGAACTTCAGCCGGAGCCGGCGATTGTATACTTCGATACGGACTTAAAAACAGGTTTTGCAAAGGTGCTTTTGGCCAACTCCATCACATTGACACCAGGAACCATCACTGTGTCGGTGGAGGACAACCGGTTCTGCGTCCACTGTCTGGATCGGGAGTTGGCAGAGGGGCTGGAGGATTCGGTGTTCGTGGAGCTTTTGGGGAAGATAGAGGAAAAAGAGGCGGCCTGGAGGTAATGTGCCTCCATCGCTTAGGATGACGTGGGATACACGTCAGGAAAGAGGAAAAATGGAAGGAATCAATCAAGCGTATGAAATCCTGTTGACCGGAGCGATGATCGTGCTGGCAGTTCTGATTGTCCTAAGCCTTATCCGTTCCATATTGGGGCCGGGGATTCCAGATCGGATCATTGCCGTCAATATGACTGGAACCATGATCATCATGGTAATCGCCATCTTATCCGTGCTTTTAGATGAAAACTATCTGGTGGACGTGTGCCTGATCTATGCCATGATCAGTTTTTTGGGGGTGGTGGTTCTGTGCAAAGTCTACACAGGCGTATACCTTCAGAGGAAGCATATGAAAGCGGATCTTCATGCCATCGATGACAATCTGCATCATCAGGAGCATGAGATCATAGAAGAGGCGGGAGAGAAGGAGGAGGCCAGATGACAGGACTTTGGATTCAATGGATACTTGCTGCAGGCTGCCTTTTGATTGGCCTGTTCTTTATGATCACCGCAGTGTTCGGGGTCAACCGATTCCGCAAGGCGCTGAATCGGATGCACGCGGCGGCTTTGGGGGATACCCTGGGCATCTTGTTTGTGATACTGGGGCTGATTGTAGTACGGGGATTTTCCCTGGATTCCCTGAAACTGTTTCTTGTAATCTTATTTTTCTGGATTGCCTCTCCGGTATCTGGACATATGCTCAGCCGGCTGGAGGTAATGACCAACGAAGATTTAGGCGAGCTTTTATTGATCGACAGAGAGCATAAGCCACATGAAGCAGAGGAAGAAGAGGAGAGGGAGGAAAACCATGAAGGTGTTTGAACTGATTTTGCTGATTGTTCTGATTGGCTGCGCCATCTCTGTGGCGTGTACCAGGGACTTATTGACATCCATCGTTATCTTCATGTCTTACAGCCTGGTTATGTGCGTGATATGGGTT
>JAETTS010000519.1 GCA_021769025.1 Enterocloster bolteae | reverse complement strand
TCGGCGGTGGTGGTGATAAATACTCCCGTGGCACCGTTAGGGTATTCCAGGTAAGCGGTCACGTCGTCCTCCACCTCTATGTCATGCCATTTACCGTTGTGGCAGAAAGCCTGCACTCTGGAGGGCATCCCGCAGATCCATTGGATCAGATCCAGGTTGTGAGGACACTGGTTCAGAAGCACGCCGCCGCCTTCTCCGTCCCAGGTGGCCCGCCAGTCGCCGGAATCATAGTAGGATTGGGTGCGGTACCAGTCGGTGATGATCCAGTTGACCCGCTTGATAGCGCCCAGTTCCCCGCCCTTTACAAGTTCATGCATCTTGCGATACACGCAGTTGGTCCTCTGGTTGAACATCATAGCGAATACCTTACCGCTTTTGGCTGCATGTTCATTCATCTCGCGAACCTGCTTGGTGTACACGCCTGCCGGTTTTTCGCACATCACATGAAGACCATGGTCCATGGCTGCCATGGACAGTTCCGGGTGCTGATAGTGGGGGATGGACAGCAGAACTGCATCGCAGAGTCCTGAGGTCATCAGTTCTCCGGCATCATCAAAGATTCTTACGGTTTCCGGAAGATTTTCTCTGCACCAGGTTCTGCGGCTCTCCTTACGATCGGCCACAGCCGTCAGTTCCATCTCCGGAACTTTTCCTTCTACGAGGGATTTGGCGTGATTGGTACCCATATTTCCGATTCCGATGATTCCAAGCCTTACTTTTTCCATAGGTTTCTCCTTTTCTTGAACTTTTGCTGGTTTTATTATATACTTATTTTTAGTCCATTTGTTTGCGTAAATTGGGTAATAATATGCACATATTGTGTTTGTAGAGGTACGTATGAGGAATGAAAAGAAAATGGCCAGACCGTTTAGCTGTGACTTTACCACCAGCCTTGAGGCGGGGAACGTGGAGTTTCACATGCACAGCCATCACGAGATTTTCTTTCTGCTGGAGGGAAACATCCAGTATTTCGCGGAGAATGCCTGTTATCCCATGACATCCGGCAGTCTGATCCTTTTTTCCGTCAATGAGATCCATAAGGCGGTCAATGTGACCAACGCACCCTTTACGCGCATGGTCATCCACATACAGCCGAAGTTTGTTAAGCCCTACTGCACGCCTGTGACCAATCTGCTGGCCTGCTTTCACCGGGAGCCGGGAGTGGGGAATCTTGTGCTTCTGTCACAGGAGGAGCAGGACCGTCTGCTGTCCATGGCGACGTCCCTTGTCGAAATCATGAAAAACCAGGAGCGGTTCGGTAACGATGTGGAGGCTGTGACGCTGTAACTGCAGATTCTCGTGTTTGTCAATCGTGCGTGGAAAAAAGCTGGATAGTCAACCGTGGCGCCGCTTCCCCACAGGACCCAGGCTATTATGGATTATGTGGACACCCATCTGACCGACACCCTGACTCTGGATTCCATCGCAGGGGCGCTTGCACTGGACAAATATTATCTGAGCCATCTGTTCAAGTCGGAGACGGGAAGCACCATCTTCCAATATGTCCTGGTAAAAAGGATAGCTCTGGCCAAAACTCTGCTTTCACAGGGCCATACAGTGGCAGAAAGCTGCCATCTCTCCGGATTCAACGACTATTCCAACTTCATCCGGTCTTTTAAACAGATTACCGGATACACGCCGGGGCAGTTCAGGGGTTTTGTGTGACGACGGTTTTCCGGTACTTCAGGGGAGTTGTACCTGCATATTTTTTAAATACGCGCTCATAGTAGGTCAGATTCTCAAACCCCATTAAGTCAGAGATTTCCGTGATGGAGTACTGGCTGTGGAGCAAAAGCTGCTGGGACTTTTTGATGGGGTTAACATTCTTGTACTCATTGACCGAGAAGCCGGTAATTTCCCGGAATATCCTGCTGAGGTAGGACCTGCTGACATAAAAACGTCTGGCCAGATCCTCCAAAGACTCCCGGGACTGAGGGTGATTAAGGAGATAGTCGGCCACTTCATGAACCTTCTGATGCTTCCAGGTCTGTACTTTTTGGGTTTCCTGCTGAAAGGAGACCTTTTTTCGGAAGCGGATCAGGTACAGAAAGAGCTGGGCCAGTTTCAGCTTGATCCCCGTAACGTATTGCCGGGGCCTCTCCTCCA
>JAETTS010000518.1 GCA_021769025.1 Enterocloster bolteae | reverse complement strand
GAGTGCGGACAGCCTTACCGCAGGCAGGTATGGGTGAACGGCGGAACCAAGAAGCCGGTGTGGCGCTGTTACAGCCGCTTGAAGAGCGGAACCAAAAAGTGCAAACATTCCCCCAGTCTGGAAGAAAAAGCGCTTCACGAAGCGATTATGGAGGCCGTCAACTCTGTGGTAAAGGATGAAGGGGAGTTCATCGATTCCTTCCGGGATAATGTCATCCGGATCCTGGGTAGCTACTCGGATAACGTGGAACCAACCGAATATGATGAGAAGATCGATGCGCTGCAGAAACAGATGCTGGCATTAATCGAGGACAGCGCCAAAACGGAGAGCGCCGATGAAGAGTTCGACCGGGCGTACCGGGAGATCGCGGACCAGATCCGGGCCTTCAAGAAAAAAAGGACGGAGTTGATTCGGGAAAAGCAGCTGGCCGAAGATTACGATCAGAGAGTGGAAGGCATGGGCCAGTACATCCAAAAGACCAACTATTTAAAGCGCCAGTTTGATGATGAACTGGTCAGGCGGTTGATTAAAGCCATCAAGGTAATCAGCGAAGATAAGCTTGAAATCCAGTTCCACTCAGGGATTGTGATGACACAGACAATCAACGATTATGACTAAGACCGGCGGCAGAATCAAAGGATTCCTGCCTGCCGGGATCCTGACAGTGGCAAGAATAAAGTCCCCAGACACTGTGTGATATCCCAATCACGGCTGGGGGTTTTATTGTTGGCATTACAGGGATTACAGGAACGATAGAAGTGGAGGAGCAGCAGAATGGTATCGGAAGAGTTGAAAAAGATGTTTGAAGGGCGGATTGCAATGCAGGATATGCACTATGTGGGGAAAGCCTGCTATGGGAGACTGGAGGAGAATCTCAGAGGGAAGATTGAGTTGGGGCAAGGCTTCCTGGACAGTGGATATACCCGTCTTACCGTTTCAGTGCTAGAACGGACCAATGGGCTGGTGGACCAGATGAAGTTTTTAATCAGTGATGTGACCGGTCTGAAACAAGAAACGGAAGGGGAACGGATGACAGGACCGGAACTGAGCTCGTATAAGGATTCTGTCTGGTGGAATTGTGAGATAGATGAGGCGGACTACCAGAAGATAGCAGAGGCGGTCAATGGATATTTGTCTCTGTTTCAGTCGGAAGAACTGGTTCAGGGGCAGAAGGAAGGAGAATCTCAGAGGCAGAATGAACAGGCGGGAGCGCTGCCGGGTAATATTCTTACTTAAATCATCGGAACCATATTTTATATAGAAGGAATAAGGAAGGGAGTGGGGCTTAAATGAAAGTGTTTGTAAAGCGTGAAAACTGGGATGGTGGAATTTGGATAAAGCTGCCGGCCTCGGAGGAACAGGCAGAGCATGTCCTGGAGGAGCTGGCCGGGTACCATCCTTCCAGGATGATTCCATTCATAGGGGATGTGAAAGCGCCGGTGGCCGGTCTGGCACGTCTGTTAATTGGAGAATTTGTGTTTCAGGATTCAAACCTTGGGCAGTTAAATTACCTTGCCGCAAAGATTGGTTCCTGGTCGGAACAGGAGCGGGCTGTATTCGAGACGGTATTGCAGAATGAAAAACCGGAGTCCTTGCTTCGGATTGTGGAGGCAATGGACCATTTAGACCAGTACGAATGCCATCCAGAGATAAAATCCCTGGAACAGTATGGGCATTATCTGTTTGAGCGGGAAGGAAGAACGCTGCCGGTGGAACTGACCGGCTATTTTGATTATGAGGCATATGGCCGTTTGAATATGAAAGCCAGTGAGCGATTGACAGATGAGGGACTCATAACAAGAATCAAGGCGCCAAAACCGGCAGTGGGAACGAAGCAGAATCCGGAAGTGGTGCAGCCTGGATCGGCAGTATTCCGGATGTATCTGGCATTTGATAAGAAGTATTCGGAAAAGAGCTGTTTTTACTTCCCCATGACGGAGAAACAGCTGGAGGCCCTGGAGGAGAAGTGCAGAACATATGACGTTGATGAGGTGGCAGACTATCTCAGCAATATCTGGGAGTTGGATCAGTTCTTGCCACCGCGGCTCACATTTAGGGAGCTGAACCAGATTGCGATGGAGATACAGAACCTGGCGGATAAAACCACTGTGT
>JAETTS010000517.1 GCA_021769025.1 Enterocloster bolteae | reverse complement strand
TTATTTCTAAATGGCTGTTGTTGCCTACACAAAAGACTCTAGTTGCGGTCGAAGATGCAACAGCGTTGCGGAATAAACCTGGGCCTGGGTCAGGATGCACAGTACAGAAAGCCAGTGGACTGGTGTGCTGTGTCTCTGGGCAGACACTTGTGGATGTTGCCACATAGCTCATAGTTAGAGGGTAGAAGAGGGGTGTGGCCATCCTTCTGGCTCTTTGCTATCCTTTCTCTGTTCTGCTTGCTTAAAGTGGGGACAGGGATACTTAATCCCACACTGATCTAGCCATTCAAGGAGAGGTTCCTCAGCAGAGGCAAAGTGCCACGGGCTGAAGAAATGTGTCTGAATATGTTATTCTGAGCTATAGAGAACCAGTTGTTCATTTCCCTTTGAACTTTAGATTTTGATTTTTGAGACAGGGTTTTTCTGTGGATAGCTTTGGCTACCCTGGAACTAACTCTGTAGACCAGGCTGTCCTTGATCTCACAGAGGTCTGCCTCCCTCTGCCTCTTGAGTGCTGGAATTAAAGGTGTGCTCCACCATTGCCCAGCCCTCCTATGAACTTCTGATTACTACACAATTAGATTCAGATGCTCAAACCTGTCTACCATTGCCTTCCTCACCTGCTCCAAAGTTCTCTTAGACAAGAGCCTTGGTCCAGCTCCCTCCTTCACCCCACCCCCATTGTTCTTGCAGGCACTCACATGACAGAGGCAACAGCATTGTGTCTGGTTTAAGCAGGCGAGCTCTTCAAACCCAGGCCATGGGCAAGTATGAAGCCTGAACACAGAACAATAGCCACAAGAGAGTGGACCAGGATGCCGTGTCCTAACACACGAGGTCTACAGCCAAGAAGAAGAGGATGTCTCTTAGGAGGATAAGCACACCATCCTTCCAGAAGCGGAGGAGGAGGAGGCCTTCTCCCCAGGCCCTGGGGAGTATTGTGGGCTGCAGAATTTCTCACGGATGGAAGGAAGGTGATGAGCCCGTTACCCAATGGAAGTCCATCATTCTAGATCAACTGCCAACAAATCCCTCTCTCTATCTCGTCAAGTATGATGGAATTGAATGTGTCTATGGACTGGCACTTCACAGCGATGAGAGGATTTTAAAGCTTAAGGTCTTGCCTCACAAAGTAGTGTTTCCTCAAGTGAAAGACGCCCATCTCGCAAGTGCCATGGTTGGCCGAGCTGTGGAGCATAAATTTGAGGGCAAACATGGCTCTAAGGACAACTGGAGGGGGGTGGTCCTAGCCCAGGTGCCGATCATGAAGGACTGGTTTTACATCACCTACGAGAAAGATCCAGTCCTATACATCTACCAGCTCCTGGATGATTACGCAGAAGGTAACCTCAGTACCATTTCAGAGAATCCTCCAGCAGAGGTGAAGTCTGACATTGACAGCGACATCTTAACCGGTCAATGTGTGCAGTTCACCAGAAGCGACGGGTCCAAACAGATCGACAAAGTCATTTACCAAGTTCTACCCAAGCCTTCTGTGTAGTTCACCAAGTTTGATGGCGACATCCACATCTACGTCTATAATCTGGTGGAAAAGATCCGTTAAGGTGAAATGCACAAACTGAGGGGGACATAGATGGGTAATTTATAGGATTGGGGAAAATGTTTGTTTTTCTGTGTTTCAGATACCCACGGGCCTTTGACAACCCCAGTATCTTTTCCAGTTGAATTTGTTTTGCTCTAAAAATTAAAATGTGCGATGTGACGTGTTGTGTGTGAACACTTTGGTGGAGGAGACGGACTGTGGTGGATGGAACATGGAGAGGAAGCCGGAAAGGTCAAGGCTGTGAACAGTAAGTCTAATGTCACGTAGACTAAAACAAACAGGACTGAGCTGGTCTGGTCTTTAGGGAGAGAAAAGAACTGGAGATGAGGCTTAGAGGAGCAGGGATAGCACGGGGGGAAAAAGATGGATGTTTAGGAAGCAGTGGAGAGGGGCCAGAAATAGATAGACTCTCTGAGGTGAAGTTTGAGGAAGAAACAGACAGTTGGGGAAACAGGGGCTTGTAATAGGGAGGTGGTCTTGGAACTCAAGGGGAAACCCAATAAACTGATCCAAGCAGACTGAGAATCAGAGAAGGTCGGGGAGTGTTTGACTA
>JAETTS010000516.1 GCA_021769025.1 Enterocloster bolteae | reverse complement strand
CGGAGGTACGATTGAAATGATAAAGGTCAGTTCTGTAGTAAATCTGAACATGCCAAGGATTCGGCAGCTGACAGATGCACAGGTAACAGCCCTGGAACAGACGGCAGACGCGCTGCATACGGAAGCAGTGCAGGCTCAGGTGATCCCGAGGGATACCGGAAACCTGCAGAACGAAAGCACATTTGTAGATTGTTCAGCGTCAAAGTCTGGAAAAGTGACGCTGGTAAGTTCTACGCCTTACGCACGCCGTGTTTATTTCCATCCGGAATACCATTTCCGTAGGGATGAAAACAAGAATGCACGGGGTAAATGGTACGAAGACTGGCTGCCGGGTGGGAAAAAAGCGGGCTTTGCCATTGGAGCGTACAAAAAAATCTACAGGAGGCTGACAGGGATATGATGTTATCTGATGTAAGGGACTATGTTGCTTCCCTTGGGATTGCGGATGCAGACCATGTGTATATGGGGAAGATGGATGGGAAAACAGGGAAAACCATCGGAGTGTATAACAGCAAGCACCAGTATGCATATAAGACTGTCTTTGGAGGACCTGACCTGGAGTCCTACGGCACAAAATATGTGACTTTCCTTGTACATTGGAATAAATCCCCAACTGATACGGAAAAGGCCGCTACAGCCCTGTTTGAGACGCTCAGGAGGGCAAGGGAAGTAACCGTAAACAATGAAACAATTAAATTTATCCAGCCACTTTATGAGCTCCAGGATGTTGGCACAGATGATGCCGGGGTCTTCGAGATGGTCATTGAAGCGGCTGTTATTTACGCAAAGAAAGGATGAGATATGTTTATGGAGATGAATCTTCAGAAATTTGCAGGGGAGCCAGCTACAGGGGTAGTCCCCTGCTATGTTGGGATGTTCAAAGTAGGCGAAGACAAGACATCATCAACAACTATTTCCCATATGGAATCCTGCTCCATTTCCTTTGATAATGGCGTGGAAGAGTGGTACGCATATGGGGAAGAAGGATGGGTAAACCGCTTAATGACTGCGAAAGCCGTTACGGTCTCAGTAAAAGGAAAGAGGGATATCGGGGATGCCGGAAATGATTTTGTAGCAGATAAAGCTATGAAAAATGGACAGAATGCACAGGGATATTTCGCGCTGGTATTCCCGGATGGGACGGAGGTATCCTGGGACAAAGCCGTATACAATGTCACGGCATTAAATATGGCAGATTCCACAAATGTTTCCCCACTGGACTTTGATGTCATGAGCAATGGAAAGCCAACGGTAACACCGTCAGCGGCATAAGGAGGAAAAAATAGTGGCAAAGAAAGTAAACATTACAGATAAACTGGAACTTGGCGGGAACCCGTATCTCGTAATCGGGGATAAGGAACTGCAGGTAAACGCAGACACAGCAACTGTGTTGAAAATTATGGGTAAATACGCAGATAAAGATACCAGCACCATGTCCTTGGATGACATGATGGATATGTATGAGATTATCTTTCCAGAAAAATCAAGGGGCGAGAATACCGCACTGAACCTGTCGCTTACAGATTTTAAGATTGTGATTGAAGAATCACTGAACCTTATCATGGGTGGCGAGGAAGCTGACACGGGGGAAGTTCAGACCCATACTACGACCTGATAGATGACTACGACCTCATCGTATCATCATTCCAGACGCAGTATGGGCTGAGACTTTCAAGGGAGATAGGTGATATGCCATGGGAGGAGTTTAAACAGTTCCTTTCCGGCATTTCACCGGAGACCCCATTGGGGAGAATTGTATCCATCAGGTCAGAGAAAGATAAAGGCATCCTGAAGCATTTCACCCCGGAGCAGAGACGGATCCGGAGTGAATGGCAGAACAGGATCGCGAAAAACAAAGCACCTGCAGATACGGAAAAGGGATTGGAAGCATGGAAGAATGCATTTATTGCCATGGCGGGAGGTGAAACAGGAACATGCCGGCACAAAGCGTAGGGCAGATCGGCCTTGACCTGGTCGTAAATAAGAATTCGTTTGATAAGCAGATGGCGGGCATCCAGAACCTGGCAAAGAAAGCCGGGCTTGCCCTTGCCGCTGCTTTTTCTGTTAAAAAGATTGTAGATTTCGGAAAATCCTGCCTGGAACTTGGATCGGACCTTGCTGAGGTG
>JAETTS010000515.1 GCA_021769025.1 Enterocloster bolteae | reverse complement strand
ATCTGTGATCTCGATTCTGCCAGCCATGATTCTCTTCCTTCCCCTTCTTTTCATAAATCATTATGTGACACTTTAAGCCATCTGTCAAATCGCCGGAAGGCATCCTGATAATACCCTTATGCAGCCCTTCCTCTTCGTTCAATGGCCGGCACAGGGCACTCTGCGTCGCTGCCTGACTCCGATTATAGCAGATTTTGCTGGAAAAAGCACCAGATTCTGAAAAATCCAAAATACTTTTTCTGTAATCCGGAATACTAAGAGAGAAAATATAGACGCGAACTAGTGGAAACGAGGTATGATCATGGTAAACGATAACAGAAAAGTAGTGCTGGTAGGCACAGGAATGGTGGGAATGAGCTATGCCTATTCCCTCCTAAATCAGAATGTATGCGATGAGCTGGTACTTATTGACTTAAATAAGCAACGGGCAGAAGGGGAAGCCATGGACTTAAACCATGGGCTTGCATTCTCCGCCGCCAACATGAAGATCTACGCCGGAGGGTATGAAGACTGTGGCGATGCGGATATTGTGGTAATCTGTGCAGGGGTCGCCCAGAAACCGGGAGAGACAAGGCTTGCCCTTTTAAAACGCAATGCCAAGGTATTCCGCTCCATCATAGAACCGGTTACTGCCTCCGGTTTTGACGGAATCTTTCTGGTGGCCACCAATCCGGTAGACATTATGACCAAAATCACCTATATGCTGTCTGGCTTTAACCCTAAAAAGATTCTGGGCAGCGGCACCGCCCTGGATACTGCCAGGCTCCGGTATCTTTTGGGAGAATATCTGAAAGTGGATCCGAAAAATGTCCATGCCTATGTGATCGGTGAACATGGCGACAGTGAATTTGTCCCCTGGAGCCAGGCCCAGATAGCAACCAAATCCATCACGGAATTATGTACGGAAAACCCGGAGATTGACAGAAAGCATCTGAAGGAGATTGAAAAAGAGGTCCAGCAAGCCGCTTATAAAATCATAGAAGCCAAAAATGCCACCTATTATGGCATCGGCATGGCCTTAACCAGAATCACCAAAGCGATTCTGGGAGACGAAAACAGCGTCATCACTGTTTCTGCAATGCTGAAAGGAGAGTATGGCCAGATGGATGTATTCTCCGGTGTCCCCTGTATTATCAATAAAAACGGGGTCAGAAAAGTATTGACCCTATCTCTGACCCAGAAGGAATCCAAACGCTTTGGGGATTCCTGCCAGGTGCTGCGAGATAGTTATGAAGAACTGGCCAGGGAGGGGAATGGGACAGCAGAAGAAAGCAGTAGCAAAGTAGATTAATTGGCAATATTAGGGGCTGTCCAAACCTGGGGCCGCCCCCATAGCCAATTTCCTAGTCATCGAAAAAGATTTCTCCTGGCTGCTTTGCATTCCTGACTTTATATTCTTGGATCATATATGTCACGCTCGTGCAATTGTTCATATATCTGTCATCTTTTATTAGATCATTTTCCAGTGATTTTATCCAGTTCCTTCCGAAACATTTCCTCTATCCTGGAACTGGCAATTCCTTCCTCAGCGGCATATTCTAAAACCTCTTTAAATATCTCTGAAACATAGGCCTTTGGCTCTTCTTTTGTAATTCCAATAACCACCTTAATCTTTTTATTCCAATCTGGAAATTTGTCCGGAACTTCCTTAAGAAACGATTCTACAGAAAGGTCGCTTATCATAAGCTCCCTGGCTCCTGACTGAATGATGCAATCCTCCAATGCCTTTTTTTCCACCACTGTCAGATACTTTGCCTTTGGCATACAGACAGCCACCGTTGGCCTTCGAAGAGACACTCTCCCCAATGCCTTCTTTATGAAATAAGTAAACAGTTCCACAGCTACGCTATAGTCGGCAATCTTCCCCTGCCTGAGAGGCGAAATAACTGTGATATGTTCCCCACCCTGCTTTCTTAGTATCCAGGCCTCCGTTCCATAGGCTAGAATCTTCTTCGTGATCTCATCAAAGGCTACCAGCGACGGTTCCTTAAGCACCATCCCTTTTCTCTGGACATAAAAGAGAAGATCCGCCGGTTCATACGGTTCATACGGTTCATACAATTCATACGATTTATGGTTCATGCGTAAAAAATCCTATCCCTTCTTCTTCATGATACAAACCGTAGCAATCCA
>JAETTS010000514.1 GCA_021769025.1 Enterocloster bolteae | reverse complement strand
TTTAATGCTTCGGGAAAATACGGAAGGAAAGGAGAACCAGTATGAACAGTAATGATATTTTTAAACTTTTGGACTGTGTTGGGAGGGCTACCGCAAGAAAACTGCCTGAGATAGTGGAGCCGCTGCCTGTATGCGGGAAAACCCTGAGCAACGCCCTGTCCGCAGTAAGGCAGGGGATTGATGATTACCGCAACCAGCGGATATCCCCCGAAGAGTATGGCAGGATCCAGGCGGCATTCCATGAGACGGCCCGGGAAGAGGCGGCACAGGCAGTTCCCCCGGCCTTTATGGACTGCGTCATATTCCAATGCAAGCCGGGGTGTACCCTGACGGATGCCCAGCAGGGCATGCTGGCAGATGCCTTGGAGGGCGAGGCGGAAGAAGAAAATGATACTGTCATCGGCTTTATTTCAAGGTATATGGGCGGAAGTGTCTGGAGGGATGATGACTATTACATAGGCGATGACTATGTCAGTCTCAATTTTATGGAGTATGACGAATACCCATATGACGGGGAGGCATTAAGCCAGCTTCAGGAAGCCCTCAATGAGATTGTGGGATGCGAGGCATTCCAGTATTTTGTAGCATCGGGGCATGAAGAAAGCCATGATGGATGGTGAGAGAGGAAGGAGATTATCTGATGAAGAGGAAAATGTTAATGAGTATGCTTGCGGCGGCTTTATCCGCATCCCTGCTTGCGGGGTGCGGCAGTACCGCAAAGCCGGCTGACAGCGGCAGTGTTGTTACAGCAGAGGAAGAAGACGGGGTAGATGCGGCTCAGGAGGCTGATGTAGAGGAAGAACCCGTCACAGAGGCACCAGAAGAAGCGGATGTGGCAGAAGAACCCGGTGCAGGGATTGAGACAGAAGAAGTAGATGCCGGGCAGGAATCGGAAGATGGCGCAGTGCTGGAAGATGAGACGGAGCAGGAAACGGTCAACTGGCTGGAGGAGCATGAGATAGCCATTACACCGCAGGGAGATTGCACTGTGGATTTATACAGTTACGACAGCTATCCGGAAGATTATGTGGATGATTTTCCGGCGGGTGTGAATGTTGCCATCTCAGAGACAACAGAAGGGGCAGACGAAGGCTTCAAGAAAGTGACCGCAGTGTATACAGTTGATATGAGCAATATGCCGGAAGAAGTAACTGGCTGTAGGTGGAATACCAGCTCATTTGACAGGTATACCGGCACATACTTTAGGGGGAATGCTAAGACCAAGGATGCAGTCAGGATTGGCGATGAATACTATGATATACGGACCGAGTATGAGCAGGAGAATAATTGGCCGCTGTCCATCGTAACGTATACTGTGACTTGCCCGGCTGATTATGACGGCACAGTGTTCCAGTTTGGCTATACTTCACCAGAAAAAGGGGAGGAGTATGATAAAAATGACTATACAGCCAGACTGTATACGATGGATGAACTGCCATATTATGGGGAAGGATATCTACGCTTCACCCTGACAGATGAATAAGATGGTACATATGTTTTGATTCTGCAAGAAACAGCCAAGAAAGACCTGCCCTGACGGACAGGTCTTTCTTGGGTTATAGATATAAAAAAACATGTTCCATATCCATTGTTCATTCAGATACATGTAGAGTTCTTTTATTGACAGTATAATAAGTAACCCCGGGATTAAGGAACATTGGGGGAAAGAAAGAAGGTTACAGACATTCCCCGGATAGCTGAATAAAGACGGCTGGTATCTCTCAGGGGTGGCGGGCGGGTTCATGCCAGTATGGGGTGTGAGGCGATGCGGCCAGCGTCATGTATTGCGCCTTTGGCAGTTCCCCGGCTCAGCTGGTTAAGATGGGTTGCTCTGGGGTACTTGCTTTTGCCAGTTGCTTTGTGTCGGCCTCTGGGGTACTGAGTTTTATCGAATGCTTCCATATGTGAAAAACCCCCATGTGCTTCCAAAGGCCATCCAGTCTCTTTGGCTCATCCGCCGGATGAATGCCGATGTCCATGAATCTCTGGTGAGATGGCAGTAAAACAGGGAGGCAGTTCCCACATCTTCAAGGACTGTCCGTTTCTGCTCCGGGGGTAGCATTTTGTCTGGAGAAATGTGCCATATGGCTTTTGACAGGAGGCAGTATCCCCTGTCACGACCTTCCCTGCCTT
>JAETTS010000513.1 GCA_021769025.1 Enterocloster bolteae | reverse complement strand
GTGGTTGTGGGAGGAATGGCCTCTGGTGGATTCGATTGACTGAATTCCCTGTTCTAAACGACGGACTTTCAGATGGCGCTCTCTGGACCAGGCTCCGGAAAAATGGACGAATTCGTACTGGCTGTCGGGAAGGTCTAAGGACAGGCTCATGGCTGTGGTCACGTGCAGATCTTGTTTCCCGTGATTTTCCAGGCGGGCATTCCGGGCTATGACTGGATATTCGGCAAACAGGGTGTATTGAAGGTACAGGGATACGTCTAGTATCTTGTCTTGTAAGCAGATGGTTAAGGTTTCTGCTTCGTCATCGGATTCGCAGTAGGTGGCAGGGAGGCCCTGGAGCTGGGGTTTTCCTTTGGTGACGGTGTGGGAGTCATAGACAAAGTCGGTGATCCGGCTGCCGTTTGGGGAGAGCAGCTCTACTGCGGGATGGCGGAAGTCTGAGGAGCCGTAGGCAGGGTATTCCTGTTTTATGTGTTCCATGGAAAAGAGTTTGTTTCCTTCATAGACACAGGAGCTCATGGGGCGGTGTTTCATCTCCAGGAGATGGTCGAAGTTCTCGCGGTCGCGGATTGCCTGGCCGAAATACAGCTGGCCCAGGGCACCGTTGGGAAGAACTTTCATCAGATAGCTGATCTGGCCGTTGGTTAGATGAAAGGTGTTTGTGGTGGAATGGTAGAAAATGCTCATGGAAATCCTCCTTGTTGTTTTATGTGCTCTCGGAGCCTCTTGGTACCTGTGGACTGCAATGGGCAGGGGGAATAAGAGACTGGGAGTAATTGTTTTGGTGTTATCGGGTTGTTCTGCTGCTTCCCATGATTGGATCTGCAGCATGGGTTTTGAAGAATTGAATCAGGGGGCCGTGAACCAGGGCTGTGTAGATAGTGCCAAAGCCCAGGATTAGCCACACATTGCCTCCTGCCAGCAGGCAGAAGATGACACCGATTATGATTATGGTAATATCGCTTATGACCCGGGCAAACTGGAAGGGAATACGGCCGTGGGTCATATCTTCGATTATGATTGCAGCGCTGTCGTAGGCGGCAATACCGGCATCGGCTGCCATATAAAGGGCGATGCCAAGTCCGGCGAAGAGGCTTCCCAGTATCAGCGCTGCCAGTCGGAGTGGGAGGGTCATATGGATCTGCAAAAGATCTTTTACCATCCAGCAGATGAAATCTGCCAGATATCCTACGGTTGCCATATTGACAATGGTTCCGGCTCCGATGCAGTGCCGTGCCTTGAAGAAGACGGCGATCATGATAGCAGCGTTGGTGAGCAGCTGGCATGTACCGAAGGAGACTGGGAAAAATTCGCACATTCCCAGATTCATGCAGGTGAAGGCATCGGCCCCAAATTCTCCCAGACGGTACAGGCCTACACAGATTCCTACGAAGAAAATCCCTATTAGCATCATAAGATATCTTTTTATAAGCAGTTTCTTTTTGGCGGATGACATGTTGGTTCCTTTCTGTGTTTGTTGATGGAATGTGATGCGTCTATCATTGTAGTGTCTGTGGGGAAAATGGGTGAGGGGGAAATGTTGCATAAAACAGGTGAAATGTTGGATTTAAAAGGCGGTTTTGATGGACGGTTTTATATGAAGGAAGGCATACTGCTGTGTATACGTTGGGGGACTATGTAAAAAGTGTGCGGCATCCAGGATTGGCTGATCTTTTGTGTCACGTATCAGTTTCTCTGTAACGCACTTCGTCTACAAGAGTCTGCACATCATCTTCACAGGAAATCCCTATAGCTTCGGCTGCGCCTGAGAAAGCGGACTGAGCTTTGCGGACTGCCTGGACAGAGGCATTGCTTAAAATTACTTCTCCGTTCTGCTTCTGGTAAAACAGAATTTTGTCGCCGGATTTCAGGCCGAGCAAACGGCGGATTTCTATCGGCACAGTAATTTGTCCATTTGCAGAAATTTTTGCTAAATTCATAAAAACTCTCCTTTCTATTCTTGATATCTAAAGAAAAATTGAGATTTATTTTATCTTGTCAAAGAAAAAGTAAAGTCGACGATATAAATTTTCTATTCGTATATTTAGTATTAATAATAACATAATAAATATCAAAAAGCAATCGTTTATTCCTTTACCTTTCCAGTTTTTTATGGTATGATTAGTTAAGAATTTGATATTA
>JAETTS010000512.1 GCA_021769025.1 Enterocloster bolteae | reverse complement strand
CGAACTGACGACCCGTGACCAGAGGCTGATGTTTGCAGTACTGACACTGGTGCATACGGCAGACAGCAAGAAACAGCTGGATGCAGATACCGATACCCTTCTTACGATGGCGAGAAGAAATCTGTGCCAGATGGCGGTTCTCAAATACCAGCAGATGGACGGACTGAACACGGCGCTTCCGATCGGACACCGGAAGATTGACGCATTACGGACGCTTACGACAGAAAGTCTTGCGGTGTTGATGCCGTTCCGGGTGCAGGAGATCATGGATGAGGGAGGTATTTACTGTGGGGAAAATGCCATCTCCCACAATCTGATCATGTGCAATAAGGCGAAGCTGCTGAATCCCAATTCTTTTCTTCTTGGCGTTCCGGGGAGTGGGAAATCGTTCAGTGCGAAGATGCTGATTGTGTTCCTTGCCCTGGCAACGGAGGATGATATCCTGGTCTGCGATCCAGAGCGGGAGTACGCCTCCCTGATTGAAGCGATGGGAGGGGAAGTGATCCGGATTGCTGCAGGAAGCTATGACCATATCAATGCAATGGACATGGTAGAGGGATATGGAGACGGCGGGAACCCGGTAATTGATAAGTCGGAGTTTGTGCTGTCGCTATTCGAGCAGTTGGATGGAAACGGCATCAGTGCCAAGGAGAAATCCATCATTGACCGCTGTACTTCGGCAGTATATGAGGATTACCAGAGGGAGGGGACGGTTCCGACTCTGTGCGTCCTTCGGGAGAAAATGTTGGAACAGCCGGAGAAAGAAGCGAAAGACCTTGCCCTTGCCTTGGAATTATTTACAAGTGGAAGTCTGGATGCATTTGCCCATGAGAGCAATGTGGATATCAATAACCGAATGGTAGTCTATGACATCATGGACCTTGGGAAACAGCTTAAGACCATGGGACTGCTGGTGATTACGGATGCGATGCTGAACCGGGTGACGGAGAACTGGAAGAAGGGGAAGAGGACGCACATCTTCTTGGATGAATTTCATGTGGTATTTGAAAATGAATATTCCGGTGCATTCTTCAATTCTGCATGGAGAAGGTTCCGGAAGAGAAACGCATTTCCCAATGCCATCACGCAGAATGTGGAGTATCTGCTGGATTCCGTTCTTGCCAGTACCATGCTGTCCAACAGTGAATATATCGTGATGCTGAACCAGGCGGCATCCGACAGGCAGAAACTGGCGGAACTGCTGAACATTTCCGGGGAGCAGATGAGTTATATCACCAATGCAGATGCAGGGTGCGGATTGATTAAATATGGCAGTTCCCTTGTGCCGTTTATCAATAAATTTCCGAAGAATACACGCTTGTATAAGCTGATGTCAACCCGACCAGGGGAGGATAGTGCGAACCGGAACAGGCAGTAAAGAGTGATAAATAAGATTGATACTTTGAAAAAACAGCAATACAGCTTAAGGGAAAGGAGAAAGTGAGTTATGGGGACAGCAAATCAGACAGCATTATGCCTACAGCCGGATATCCTAGAACTATTCCAGGTATTGGAAAGCAATGGAATGAAAAAGGAACTTCAGGAAGTAGGCACTCTTGTAGAATACCTGGAAAACATGGAGAGCAAGTTTGGAGAGGTATTAAGTGAACTGCAGGAGGTTAAAACACAGCTTGCACAGATGGAAGATAAGGGGATTGCGGCAACTACTACCAGGATGGTAGAGAAAGCAGAAGATAAGATACAGGAGATTGGAGACCAGTTTGCAAAGGTGAAGAGTAATCTGATCCAGTCTGCGAAGTATGCCGTGAGTGTGTTCCGGGAGAAAGGGACGGAGGCACTGAGAAGTGCCGTATCTGCCATGAAGGTTCCTGCGGTGCTTTCCGCATTGAAGGAGAGCTTGCACAGCGGCATGGAGAATATGGACAAGAGTGCCAAGAAGATGGAGAGCGTTGGCAATGAGTTTCATGCCATGGGTGGTCATCTGAAGAATATCGGCAGGATCTTGATTGGAAAGGAGCGGAAAGAGCCGGAACAAAGAAACCCGGATAAGGGAATCCTGGCGAAAGTGCAGAAGGCATTCCTTATGTGTGGCAGGCGTTTTTCTGAAATGGAAAAACAGACAGAGAATACGCTGAAGAAAGTGGAGAAGTTCCGAAACGGCAGAGAAAAGAAGCCGTCTGTAAAGAGGGAGATTCA
>JAETTS010000511.1 GCA_021769025.1 Enterocloster bolteae | reverse complement strand
GCATTTGCTTTCCAAACATGCAGTTTCTTGAAAAGGGGCTATCTCCACAGAAAGCCTTGTAAACCATCACATGAATGAACACTTGGATGAGACCTAGGTCAGGACATGGATCAGTCAATAGACAGTTACATTGGTTTGTCTATGTTTATGGTAAGACCTGAGGACAACCTGACCCTGAGCCCTAACCCTACCTGCTGTTGCTTGGCTCTGGGGTCACAGATGTTCATTCCGGCCTCTTCACAGAGCCTCTTTGCCTCCACAGAGGATGCTGGCAGTTCAGTCTGCTCCACCAGCAGTTCTCTCTTCTCATTCAGCAAAATCTGTATATTGTTCTTCAATTGAGCTTGTTCACGCAGGAGCTGGGAGTGCCTGATGCTGAACCACAAACAAAAAATGGTAAATCCCAGCCAGCTTCTATTTGCCTGTCACTCCTGCAAGTCCAGTCATCCCTTCAAGGGTCCTCATCCCCAGACATCCCCAGAATAGAGCCACACTATACAAGTTAGCACCAATTAGAGGAGGTCAAATCCAGAGGACACATTCCACATGAATCAAAGTATTTCTGAAAATCCTGACACTAAGACGGTTTATATAAATCAAGGTAGAAGAAATGGTCCATAAGGGAGCTCATATGTCCATAGTATGCTGAAATCATCTGCAAGTAGAGGTCAAATCCCCTCTGAGGGAGGATAGACCACCCAATAACTATATAGTCTTTCCATGTGTTTCTCATGGATGACAGGTCTTTATATCTCCAGTTAGAGTCCTAGAGATTCAGAGTTGATTGATATTCCCATCATGGTGCAAACCTTTTCTATCTAGAGGATCCTTATTGGGGAAAATAACAATTGGAGGGTCTTCTACACCCTTCACATGTAGGACAACTGAGTCCAAGAGCTACAAATCTAAGACCCTTGCCAGGAGGCAGGCTTCTTGTTAAGAGTCAGACACTACAGAACCAGAGCCCTGACTTTGGTTCAAAGTCATACCGGACAGAAGCATTCCCTGCCTAGTGCTGGGTTCTCATCTCTGTCAGCGACTCACCGGTAGGAACTGTTCACTTGTATGAGCTCCTTGTACCTCTCCATGGCATCACTTATTGAGTTGGTCATCATTTGCATAGCCATCATTCTCATCTCATGTTCGGATTGAAGGACTGGCAATTCGACGTGCAGCCTGGGTTAGGTCATGGCCAAAGGAACAAATAATGTTTTGAACTCACGATTTCAGAATTAGGTGAAATGTAAATAAAAATGTAAAATAAAAAT
This sequence comes from Enterocloster bolteae, assembly GCA_021769025.1. The sequence continues at coordinate 896 of JAETTS010000511.1, read as the reverse complement.
TTTCAAATTCAAGGAATGGTGGAAGGGAAGAAAATGGCAAAGTCAAAAACCAGACCAAAACCCAACAGTGAGACTCAATCCACAGAAAATATTTCTATGTAAATAAGCAAACATTTGTTTTGAAATAAGGACTCCTTGGAATCCTGAGAGATATGGTTCTGCAAAGACTCACTATATAGGAGGGGGCAGAGCCGGAGAGCTCCCTGTTTGGGAATAACAACTGTCAAGACCACAGTGACCATTTCTAGGTCACAATAAACAATCCCTGGATAGTTAAAAAAATAAAAAAACTAAAGATCAAAGCAGGTGAAACAAATTAGGTAAAATCAGACTGTTCTCTCTATTACTTAAACTCAGTATGTTCCACATACTTGCTCCTTCAAAGTATTTGTACTGGTTAAGTTTATTATCCTGGGCACAGGACAACAGAGCCACGGTACCAGTTGGAGGGACCTGACCTTCAAGAGCTGGCCAGGTGAGCATGATGGAATTGACTAGTTCAGGAAGAAGATTCCTCCAGTCTGTGCCACAGCTTTGGGCCCAAGAGAAAGCTGTGATGACATTTCTCTTGTTTTGAAAGCAGGTATACTCAATCCTTGGTTTCTATCGTTACATGAATTCCCAGAGGGCATAACTATGTTTGACAGGGAAGAGGATTTATAGCACCCCCTCCCCTCAGGAGAGTCCTGTGTGCCACCAAGGTATACAGAAGGAGCAAAGTGCTGTGTTGATCAGTGTGGGCCTCCACGTACTCATCACTATCATGACCTGCAGAGTGTTGATCAAACAAATCCTCAGACCCCATCAAAGGTCCCAGACGTCCTGATCCTGAGTAAAACACCACATATACTTCCACATACACACATAGCAACCCATATCCAAACACATTTAGAATG
>JAETTS010000510.1 GCA_021769025.1 Enterocloster bolteae | reverse complement strand
AAAACCGGTGTGCGGAAAATCCCTCCCTTACACTGGGAGATGAAACCACCAAGATTTTTCTGAACACAAAGGGCAATATGCACGATGTCGATCCTGAAATGCAGGAATTTCTTTCCTATGTGGAGAACACAACGGATGACTTTGCAGCGCAGGCCAGAAGCCCGCTCATAAAAGCAATCCACAAAAAGGTTACTGAGGTAAAAGAAAGTAAGGAAATGGAGGTCGAGTATATGACTTTATTGCAAAGAGACCGGGAAAATATTGAATTAGGGCGAGAAGAAGGCAGCATTTCTGCCACTAAAATTATTAAGCTCCATAATAAGGGGATGGACAATGAGAGCATCTCATCGTCCCTGCAGCTTGATCTTGAATATGTCAACTCTGTTATATCTGATTATGAAAATGATTAAGATATAAGAGGTATGCAAAATGACTTTATTGCAGAGAGACAGGGAAAATATCGAATTAGGACGCGAGAAAGGCAGCAACCAGATGGCTTCCTTAATCAAGATACTTCTTTCTGAAAACTGTACTGATGAGTTGAATGGTGCTTTAGAAGATCCGGATTTCAGGAACAAGCTTTTTGAGGAATATGACATTTTATAACAGCAGGCATATTAGCAGGGGAGGTATCCACTTTCCCTGATTTTCATATGTCGGAGGATAAGTATATGATTTTATTACAGGTGGAACCGGGATTAGATCGTTCTTAGAAATCTGCTTCCCGGTTGCTATCCAAAAAATGATATCGGAGAGACCCCAATACGTCTCCCCGGTATTTTTATCGGAAATTGATCACCCAGCGGTTCTCTAACTGATAATAAATCAGCCATGCCTTTACGCTCTGTCCATGCAGCACCAGCGTACAGTCGTATTCTATAGAGGGAAACCCTGCATATCTCTTCTTTTCCTGAGAATGCACTATAATTTCCCGGATTGTCTGTATTTCCCCATCTTCATCCTGTATTTTTAACATCAAGGGCATCACCTTTCCTGTACTGGTAAACCAGCACTGGCAGCCAATCCTCTTCTGCGTCCCTCTGACACTGCCCGCATCCGCTCCAGAAGAATTTGTACCGATTCCAAATGCCATCTCCAGTTCCTCCTTTCTACTGAATCATTACCCGGTCATAATCTACAGACCGCTTTTCCCTTGATATTCCCCCACTCATATGGTCGATAGGCTGATCCAGAAACGTGGCACGCATAACTGCATCGGTTCCAAAGCGTTTCCTTATCCCGTCCACAGTCTCATCCATCCTGGAGAGCTTCTCATAATCAATCTCATCAAACAGATTCAACTGCCTGCCAAAACCTGCCTCACTTACCCTGCCTGTATGCACACCCAGATGCCGGATGGGGCTTCCGTTCCACAACTCCCAGAACAGACTGCAGGCCACCGTATAGATTTCTATTGTCAAATCTGTCGGATCTGGCAGCATCTTTTGGTGAGACACATAGGACAGATCCGAATACCGGATTCCTACAGATACCATGCCGGCCTGCACCCGGTCTGCACGCAGACGGTTTCCTACCGTTTCTGAAAGGGCAAGAAGCACCCTGTCTGCTGTCTCCACATCTGTCACATCATAAGGTGTCGTAGTGCTGTTCCCATATCCCTTATTTGCCGGGGGCTGCGCAAGCACTGGGGAAAGGTCGATCCCATTGGCAAATCCCCATATGATCTCTCCCTGTTTCTTCAGCATCTTCTTTAACCATACCGGATCTGCGCCTGCCAGTTCCCCAATCGTCCGGATTCCCATGGATAGCAGTTTCGTGGTTGTGGCACGCCCTACAAAGAACAGATCCGATACAGGAAGCGGCCACATCTTTTCCTTTATTTCTTCCGGATACAGGGTATGCATCCGATCCGGTTTCTGAAAATCGGATGCCATCTTTGCAAGCAGCTTATTGGTGGATATCCCTATATTGACCGTAAATCCCAGTTCCTCCCGGATTCGGTCTTTGATCTGAGCTGCCGTCTGTTCCGGCGTTCCAAACAGATGACAGCTTGTACTCATATCTACAAATGCCTCATCAATACTGTACTGCTCCACAACATCGGAATATTCCCGCAGGATCTCCATAAAGGCTGCGGAACACTGCTCGTACAGACCATAGTTGGGCGGCACCAGCACCAGATTCGGGCATTTTCTTTTCGCCTC
>JAETTS010000509.1 GCA_021769025.1 Enterocloster bolteae | reverse complement strand
ACAAATTCCTGTCCATCCACTGTAAACTTCCCAACCCCTTCCAGCACTGTGACCATCGCATCGCCGCCTGCCGCATGGGTAGAGATCTCCTCCCCTTTGTCAAAGGAGAAAATTGTCATGCTTACCTGTTCATTCTGCACCAGCGTCCTGCTGATCACCTGCCCTTTCTGATACTCTACCAAATCTTTGAGCCTCAATGCTTTCTGCTTCTCGATGTTTTTGTACATCCCGTAACCTCCTTTATTTCTTCCCCTTCTTCTCCTTAACCAACTGACCTACGATCTTTACCCGATGCTCTATTCCCCGTCCCTCCGGATCGAATGGCTGAAACATGACATGAAGCGTCATCTCATCATATTCCTCCGTGGCCCATGTCGTATCCACCCCTTTCCCGGCTGCTGCCAACACCGACAAAAACTGAGAGCCATGCTGGCTGTAAGCTTCCTCAGCCTTGATGGACTTGGGATTTTCCTCCATAACCTGTTTCACCCATGTCTCAAAACCAGCCTCATTCAACTGCTCCTTCGACTCAAGCAGCTTAAACAATGCTACTGCCACAGTATAACAGCTATGTCTCCTAAGGGCACCGGACACCGCAACGCTTAGGCCTGTAGACATATCCCGGTTAAGCAGCACCTTAAAATGTTCCGCTGATTTTGCCACACATTCCGGAATGGAATAGGACCGCCAGGCATCCATCTCCCCGTTTAACGCCTCTTTCAGATCTTTTAAGTCTGTATAAATATTGACCGTACCTCTGGAAATAGATTCCATAGCATACCTGGAAAAATTACTTTCTGTGCTGGGAATATAATAATAGGTTCTCAAAGGATTGTACCGGCAGGCTCTGAATGCCTCCATCAGGGACAGCGCCTTCATGTTCTCTTCCAGCACATAGACATGGATATCCTTGCCCTCCGAGATATCAATCTCTTCAATTCCTAAATCCAGATCTTCCCGATCCGTATGAACATTTATCATAGTATTTTCCTTCCTTTCTATACTTCCTCAAACCGTTTTGATATCGCTGCCAATTGTTCCCTCGTCAAAATCAGATTCACGCCTCCCGGATTCAGCACAAATCCCTTAGCCTGCTGCGCCAGGGAAGACAGAAGCTTGGAAAACGGAACCACAGCCATCTTAAACTTCCTGTCAGGATTTCTCTGAAACTTCTGAAACTCCCACATGTCGCTAAAAATCGGCTGGAACATGTCTCCGGACGGAGTCTTTATATATGGTATCGTAACCGATCCGTTGTCTTCCGATGCACTCACCGGCATAATAAAACGGGACCGTACCAAATCCACGGTCATTTCCTCCTCCAATTCCTGGAGGCGTTTTATCCGTTCCTCATCGTCCTTTCTCTGTCCTGGCCGGCGCAACTCCTGAATAAAATAGATTACTGTCAGCTGCAGCGATGCATTATTCAGAGGAATGTTTTTATGCTCCATCTTCTTCGGATCCACATTTATAATCTGGCCCAATGGGATTCTGCTTACGCTCATAGTCTCATAGAATACCAGCAGATTAACTCCCATGAGATGAATGCTGGTCAAAAATGCAGGCATCTGCTTCTTCTCCACTTTCACAACTCTTAGAGGCATCTGCTTTTCCTCATAATCTTTTACCGCGCCCTGGGCCGCCGACTCCTCCACATACATGTGTATCTGGTCATCAAAGTTATCCGGGTCGCATTCTACAAAGGGAAGCCTGGTACTCTCCGCAAACAACACATAAACCTGTTCCATCTTTTGCATTCTTTTTATCACTAACGTATAGTCCACAGACATGTTCTTTCCTCTTTTCTTATGCCATTTTAATTCTTACATCCGGCTTCCAAGCAGCGTCACAAATTCTCACTTTATACTATACCACTTTGATGAAAATCCGTAAACCTATTTTATTACACAGAAATAGTTCTTGAATTTGTCCTGAAAAAATACTATCATTATCATACCATGAATTGCTTTGCACCACATGCCCACGCAATTCTAAAAAACATTCAGCATCTTATGAAAAAGCAAGGAGGAACCTCTTATGAAAGCGGGTGTTGTACACGCAAGAGAAGTGATACGGTATGAGGATATTCCAAGGCCTGTACCCAAGGAAGGCCAGGTTCTTATCAAAGTCAAATATACAGGCATCTGCGGCTCCGACATTCCCCGGGT
>JAETTS010000508.1 GCA_021769025.1 Enterocloster bolteae | reverse complement strand
GGTGTTCTTGGTCTTGTAGATCAGATTGCCCGGGTCCACCCGTTCCGGCGAAAATCCCAGGTAGAAATCCTCCCCGCAGGTAAGGCCGCTTCCCTCCTCCAGGATCCTCTTCACCAGCTCCTCTGTGGTTCCCGGATATGTGGTAGACTCCAGAACCACCATGGTCTCCTTTGTCAGATACCTGGATATGGCTTCTGCGGAGGATCTGACATAGCTGATATCCGGCTGCTGATGCCTGTCCAGAGGCGTGGGAACACAGATGGCCACAAAGTCCGCATCCTTTATAAAGCTGAAATCAGAGGTTGCCTTAAGCATCCCTTCTTTCACCAATTGTTTCAAATCGCTGTCCACCACATCCCCGATGTAGTTGTGCCCTTCGTTAACCAGCCTGACCTTTGCCTCCTGAACATCGAAGCCGATGGTTTTAAAACCGGCTTTCGCCTTTTCCACCGCCAGTGGAAGGCCCACATATCCCAGGCCCACCACCCCCACAATCAGTTCTCTCTCTGCAATCTTTTTTAATAATGTCTCTTTCATCTTCCTTTTCCCAGACTTTCGTAATTTATAGATTTTACCGCATTTTTATGTCAGTTACTGTCTGAAAAGCCCCTCAAATCTCCGGGACAGCACATTGTAAGTGTAATGGTTCAAAGCAGCATCCTTTCCCCGTCTGCCCATCTTAAGCCGCTCCTCTTCCGGCATCCTGTAAATCTCTTCCACGGCCTTTGCAATCTCTCCTGCATCGGATACTCTGACAGTGATTCCGCATTCATACTTTTCAACAGGAGAACTCGGGGTCTTAACCGCACATAAAATCGGCGTCCCTGCCATCATGCTGTCATACATCTTATTAAGACAGATCCCAAAACGGTAAAGCGGCGAATCCAATGCTCCCATATAGGAACAATCAAAATACGTCACCAGAATCGGGATGGCTTTTTTCGATACGGGCTCCAGAAAAGTAACATTGCGTATCCCTTCCTTTTTTGCCCTCTCCATCAGCCGTGGCTTTTCCACGCCGTTTCCCACCAAGACAAATTGTATTGTTTCTTCTTTTATTTCTTTTGCCACATCCAACAGAGTGTCCAGCGCATTGGACAACCCATGGCCGCCAAAATATCCGACAATAAATTTTTTCTCCTGCTTCAGTCTTTCCAGAGTCCTTTCATGCTGCTTTGGCAATCCCTCAGCATTCTCCCAGTCTTCAGCCACGATCCCATTGGAAATCTCCACAAACTTCTCCGGCTTCATCCCATGGTCAACCATATACTCTTTTGCAAAAGGCGCTAAAGACACAACATGGTCCGAATGCCTGTAAGAGGAATTTTCAGCAATCTGCAGCAGCACAATAAATGGATGGCACCTCTTCATTCCGCCCACTTCAATCAGCGTAAGAGGCCACATATCATGCACCTCATGAATCAGCCTCGCCCCGCTCTTCTTTGCGATCCTCTGCCCCGCATACGTGTCCAGCGGGTATGTGGACGACGTGATCACCACATCCGGCTTCCATTTCTCTGCTATCTCTCCTGCCTTCAGCCACAATTTCCCCACAAACCGGAACATGGTAAGGGCTCTTTTCACCCCGTTACCCTCATAATCCCCTGCTTTGATCCAGCAGTAAGGGATCCCGTCAATCACTTCCCGCTGGAAATCGTGGGATATCTCCGGGTTTTTCATCCTCAAATGGGAATAATCCGCCGCCACGATGCACACCCGATGGCCCATCTTGATCCATTCTTTTGCAAAGTAATACGGCCGAAATTCCATCCCCATATCCGGGGAACCTCCGTAATGGTCGATCAGCAGTATGTTCATCTCTGTCTAAATTCCTTTCATTCTTGGAAGGCAAACATCGCCACAGCAGCCACAGTCCTCACCATAGTCCTCAGATCATTTCCGATGCCGAACTTTCTCAAACTCTCCAGGTTATACCGCATCTTATCCGGCAGCACCCGCTCCCGGTAGATTCGATCCGCATCCTCCCCGGGATTTCTCCCCAGAAGTTCCGCCTCGCCCCTGTATCTTATGCTGGCCTCCGATGTGATCCCCGCCGGCAGAAGCAGCGTAGCCCTCATCTCCTTTGTATATCCCCTCACATACTCCGGCACCTCCGGACGGGTTCCCACAAATGTCATGCTGCCCTCCAGCACGTTAAACAGCTGTGGCAGCTCAT
>JAETTS010000507.1 GCA_021769025.1 Enterocloster bolteae | reverse complement strand
TATTTTACCAAAAACATAATTTGGAAACAATTACGCCAATATAAATAATTCTTACGATTTCCTATACCATCAACACTTGGGCAGTGCTGCAAATGACCGTTTCAGTTCTTCTTCCGTCGGAATATAATCTGACATCTCACCATCGTTAAATCTCTGATACGCCACCATATCAAAGTATCCTGTGCCGGTAAGGCCAAATACGATATTCTTTTCCTCCCCGGTTTCCTTGCACTTCAGGGCTTCATCCATGGCCACCTTGATTGCATGGCTGCTTTCCGGAGCCGGAAGGATGCCTTCTACCTTGGCAAATGTCTGGGCTGCCTTAAAGACTTCTGTCTGTTCTACGCTTCTGGCTTTCAAAAGCCCCTGATCATACAGTTCCGATACAGTAGAGCTCATGCCGTGATACCGAAGGCCTCCTGCATGGCTGGCGGAAGGAATGAAACTACTTCCCAGAGTGTACATCTTGGCCAGGGGGCATACTTTTCCGGTATCGCAGAAGTCATAGGCGTAGACTCCCCTGGTAAGGCTGGGGCAGGATGCCGGTTCTACGGCGATAATCTCATAATCCGCCTCTCCTCTTACCATCTGGCCTGCAAACGGAGAAATCAGGCCGCCCAGGTTGGAGCCACCGCCGGCGCAACCGATAATGGTATCCGCTTTAATCCCATATTTGACAAGGGCCGCCTTGGTCTCCAGTCCGATCACCGATTGATGAAGAAGAACCTGAGACAGAACGGAGCCTAACACATACCGATACCCTTCCTGGCTCAACGCTGCCTCCACGGCTTCGGAGATGGCACATCCAAGGCTTCCTGTAGTTCCCGGGAACTGGGCATTGATCTTTCGTCCTACTTCCGTATTCATAGACGGCGAAGGAGTCACATGGGCGCCATAAGTCCGCATCACTTCCCGGCGGAAGGGCTTCTGTTCATAGGAACATTTTACCATGTATACCTGGCAATCCAGCTCAAGATAGGCACAGGCCATGGAAAGAGCGGTTCCCCACTGTCCGGCTCCTGTCTCTGTGGTCACTCCCTTTAATCCCTGTTTCTTTGCGTAATACGCCTGGGCAATGGCAGAATTTAACTTGTGGCTGCCGGATGTGTTGTTTCCTTCAAACTTATAAAAGATATGCGCCGGTGTTCCCAGTTTCTTCTCCAGACAGTATGCCCTCACCAAAGGTGACGGACGGTACATCTTATAAAAATCTAGAATCTCCTGGGGAATATCAAAATACGGGGTGGTATCATCCAACTCCTGCTTCGCCAATTCTTCGCAGAAGATGCCAGACAGTTCTTCCAGGGTTATGGGTTTTAAGGTTTCCGGATTCAAGATGGGCGCTGGCTTTTTCTTCATATCCGCCCGCACATTATACCATTTCTTTGGCATCTCCTGCTCTTCAAGATAAATTTTGTAAGGGATTTCCTGTCTCATCGTTTTTCTTCCTTTCTAAATGGGATTTCAATTAACTACGAAAACCAGATTCCTGGAGCGCGGCTGCGACAGCAGCCATTTTCCCTTGCGCGGAGGCATTGGCCCACTAAACCAATGCAATGAGCTTAGTGAACAAGCCTACACCGTGTTGCGCATCCTTGGGTCGCGTTTTTGTATCATAGGATCACTTTCCTATGATATAAAAAAACTCCTGTCCCACTAGCTTATTCTAATAGGACAGAAGCTAACTTCTGCGGTGCCACCTAACTTCATTTCTCAACATAAGAAATGCTCTCATTCCTGTGTACTATCATACACGGCCTGCTGTAACGTGCAGCCACGTCTTACCTACTCCCAATGTTTCAGTTCGCCCTCGCGGGTCCATTCCCTCTTTTTCCCATGGCTGCAATCCCACCGCCTGCAACTCTCTGTGCATGTTCCCAACAGGTACTCGTCCCGGTCAACAGTTTGTAATTAATTGAATTGATAGTAGAATAACCCTATTTTTCTAAAATGTCAAGGGGATATTGCTCTGCCCTTCGATAAAATGTTGGAACCGACATCCGGCACATCTCTGCCGCCTGGACTCCATTGATCTCCTGACAAAGCCAGCGGCGGTATACCCGGCTAAAATTCTCTGGCAAAGGCTTCTGAGGCCTTCCAAATTTCACGCCTCTCTGTTTTGCTGCCTCGATTCCTTCTTTCTGCCTCTGGCGGATATTCCCCCGCTCATTTTCCGCT
>JAETTS010000506.1 GCA_021769025.1 Enterocloster bolteae | reverse complement strand
GGTTTCCCCAACACCAAGCCTTCTCCCTCTTCTTGATTTCTCCTCTTCCCAGCAGGGACCCAATAGGATTGATGAGTTCCACACTCTACAGAGTTTTCTAGTTGGCCCATCCCTTCAGATGGACTCCAGCTCCCCCTTAGGCCAATAGCTCCCACAGGGTGAGGACAAGAGGTTCATGGGCTCATGGACTCCTCCAGGGGCTACTGATCTTTGCACATGTGGTCATCAATCACAAGTGCTGCAGAACAGAGTCTTATGTTTTCAAATGTAACATCCCATTCCATTAAGCCTCAAAACTATTTAACAAGGTTTGTCATTGAATAAGTATCAACAACCTAGTTTGTGGGTTATAGTTGATGGTCAGAATCCTGCATGCATGCATATTGTTTTGCATACTGGTTTTTTTTTGTTCCTAAAACCTAGTGATCTATTGAATTTTATAGGTAGTAGTTCTAAATGTTTTCTTTCAAAGACCTCAACTGAGAAGTAGAAAAAAGAAGTTATAATATAGTAAGGCAAATCAAAGCCCCAAATGGTAAGCTAAGAATTCTACCTCACTGTCTTTTTTGCTTGGAATAAATTGTCTTGTCTATTTCACAGTGTCATCTGGAAATTCTTTCATGTCCTCAGTATAAACAGTAGGTGATTTCAGACACATGGCAATGGAAAAGACACCAGCAGAAACTACAGCAGCAACAGGAGTAGCAACAATAGCAGAAGCAGCATTAGGCACAGCAGCAGCAGGAGGAGGAGAACGAGGAGGGTAGGAGGAGGAGGAGGAGGAAGATGAAGAGAGGAGGAGAACGTAGCGGAGGAGGAGTAAGAGAAGGAAGAGGAGGAGAAAGAGGAGGACGAAGAGCAGGGGGAATATTTTGATTCCCTGTCCCCGTGAGAATTGCTGATGACTACTTCTGGACACAGATATCATGCTGAGAACTGTTTATCAAAATGATTTAACAGAATATTAATTTTCATAGAAGACATGTCAATGTTCCTAAGGGCATGCAGCCCGGGAAAAGAGAGCAAGATGGCAGAGGCAAGCAGTGTGGAATGTTCTTACTGAGGAAGACCTTCTCAAAGCTGATGATGTAATAGGTATGAAGGAGCATTTCATGGGAGTCACGGTCCCATGCCCCTGTGTCAGGGCACACAGAGCTCCTAGCCTTGCATCCTGCGTGAGAGGGGTCCTGGAATATTCCCTGATCCCAACAGGGTCCTGGATGCATGGTTCCCCCTCAGTCATGGTCCTCCCTGTGCCTCATGGGGTATGCAGCTTCTATGGGCTGAATTTATATCAGTGATTAACTGGAGCTGGACCACAACCACACCACAGGCAAGCCCTGGGCACTGAGGACATTAAGAGCAGCAGACACCATCTCCTCCACTGCTTCTGACTCCGCTCCACAAGCCAAGGCAGCTCCCACATAGTAGGCATCCAGCCTAACTCCCAGCAGGGAGAGTGTGAGATGTCTGTGGATGAGCCCACATTACAGTACGATTCTGTGGGAAGACATCTGGTAGCTTCTGGTGCAGCTGCAGCAGTCAGGACACATGGAACTACAGTGGAGGTGAGCTATAGGACCAGGTAGCAAAGAGTCTGATCTGGCCAATGCTGATCTGAATCCCTGGGTGCTCAGGGCTACAAAGAATGCCAGTCATGGGCATGCAATGTGTCACTAACACTGTGTGTGACCACATTCTGAAAGTCTTGTCCAGAAAAAAACAAGTGGTCTTGAGCACTGAGTTTCAGTCCCGACTCATGGGGTACAGGATAGCAGATTGACCTGAGTATGAAATCGCATGAATATGCCCTCTGGCTGCTCCCTGGGCTCAGGATAGATGGGCCCTGAGAAGGCACCATTCATGGGTCCGCAGGAGTAGGGGAGAGCTTGGCATTCATGAGGCACTCCTAACCCTTACTTGAGCCACTCTGGGGAGGAGATGGCATCATTTGTGAGATGGGCTTATGTGGGACACTATGCTTCGATGTATGGCACAGACAGCTACTCCTTGCTGACAGTTCAGACCCACAGCTGGCCTCATCTCAGACAGTCCCATGAGGAGTGGTGTTTGGTTCCTGCTTCACAGTTAGGGCAGGAAAACACCTAGGATACGATGGGCCACTGCAGTGAGTACGGGCCATGTGCCTGTCTTGTCCTTGCTTACTTGTTTTTTCCTCTTCC
>JAETTS010000505.1 GCA_021769025.1 Enterocloster bolteae | reverse complement strand
ACTGCGGGATTACCTTGACCCGCGTACAGCAGGGAGGAAGAAGGGATAATGAAAACAGACGAAATGCAAAATATAATGCAAAATAAAATGACAGATGAAGCAGGAACATTGCTGGAAATCCGGAATCTGAAGGTAAGGTTTACGACCCGGAAAAAAGTATTGACAGCGGTGGACGGCGTGAGTCTGAGCATCAGGCCCGGAGAAATCGTGGGCGTTGTGGGGGAATCCGGCTCGGGCAAAAGCGTTATGTCCCAGTCAATTCTGCGTCTGCGGGAATACGACTCGGATGTGAACTATGAAGGCCAGGTACTGTTTGAGGGAAAGGACCTTTTAAGAGTGTCCCAGGCTGAAATGCGCGGAATACGGGGCAACCGGATTGCAGTCATTTTTCAGGACCCTATGACATCCTTAAGCCCGGTTCACACTGTCGGCAGACAGCTATTGGAAGTGTTGATACTGCATAAAAAGATGACAAAACAGCAGGCTGAGGAACGGTGCGGGGAGCTGCTGCACCTGACCGGCATACCCAACCCGCAGGACTGTATGACAAAGTATCCTTACGAACTGTCAGGCGGTATGCAGCAGAGGGTGATGATTGCCATGGCCCTGTCCTGCGAGCCGAAGCTGCTGATTGCCGATGAACCCACTACGGCTCTGGATGTAACCATACAGGAGCAGATCTTAAACCTGATTGCAGAACTGAACGAATGCATGGGGATGTCAGTCCTGTTTATCACCCATGACCTGGGAGCCATGGCCCGGATCTGCCACAGTGTACGCGTCATGTATCTTGGAAATCTTGTAGAGGAGGCTCAGGCAGAAGTATTATTTGCTCGTCCCCTTCATCCATATACCCAGGGCCTGTTGGACTGTATCCCGCGTCTGGATTCAGACCGCAGCCAGCCCCTGCATGTGATTTCGGGCGTGGTGCCGCCCTTGTCCAATGTGCCTGAGGGATGCCGTTTCTGCACCCGCTGTCCTTACGCTGACCAGCGCTGTATGCTGCAAAACCCTCCATCCGTGGAGGTGTATCCCGGCCATAAAGCAAAGTGTTGGAAATATGTTCCGGAACAGGAGGTGGTGTAAGATGAAGACGCCACTTTTAGAAATGAAGAACCTTCAGAAACGCTACCCTGTATATGGCCCTCTGGGAAAGCTGTTTCCTCCCAGGACATATATGCGGGCAGTCTCCAATATGTGCCTGGCGCTGTACGAAGGCGAGACCTATGGCCTGGTGGGGGAATCCGGCTGCGGAAAAAGCACCACCGGACGGTCCATCCTGGGTCTGGTAAAACCTGACAGCGGTGAAATCCTTTATAAAGGCCGAGACCTGACCAGGCTGAGTGACAGTGAATTCCGCCCTCTGCGTCGGGATTTGCAGATGGTCTTTCAGGATACACTGTCCTCCCTGAATCCCCGCTTACGCGTCGGGACCCTGCTGGAGGAACCCCTGATAGTCCAGGGGATGGGAGACGGAGAAGAGCGCCGCCAAAAGGTGATGGAAATTCTGGGAATGGTCGGATTGTCCGATGATTATTACTTCCGCTACCCACATGAGTTGTCCGGTGGACAGGTGCAGCGGTTGGGCATTGCAAGGGCGCTGATTATCGAACCGAAGCTGATTATCTGCGATGAGCCGGTTTCTGCGCTGGATGTGTCCATTCAGTCCCAGATTCTGAACATGCTGACTTCCCTGCAGAGAGAGATGAACCTAAGTCTGCTGTTCATATCCCACGATATCGGCGTGGTGCGGTATATATCCAGCCGTATCGGTGTTATGTATCTTGGTACACTGGTGGAAGAGGCCGGTACGGACGAACTCTTTTCCCATCCCCTTCATCCGTATACACAGGCATTATTTGCCTCCATTCCGGACTTTAACAAGAAGGAGAGAACGGTCTCTCTTAAGGGCGAACTACCGATGTACACCGATGAATTTAAGGGATGTGTGTTCCATACCCGCTGCCCTCACGCCTGTGACAAATGCCGCAGGTCAGCTCCTGAGCTGGAAGAAATTTGTCCGGGACACAGGGTGGCCTGCCACAGGATGGGTAGAATTGCAATGAAATAGAAAGTATATATTATATAAAAATCCATATAGAAATATCCTATTTAAATACAAGTTTAAAAGGTGCTACAATGAAAGTTACGCTTATAGGTCAGAGTAATCAAATGTAGGAGCGAAAAACAGCCAA
>JAETTS010000504.1 GCA_021769025.1 Enterocloster bolteae | reverse complement strand
ATTCTGGCAAATCGTTTCATCTGATCCCTCCTTCGTTATGAATCGGCACGTGATGCTATGTGGCGGCTGCTCCAAGATGTGCCATGACTCTCTATTCAAACCGCACCTTTATTGAATTGGCATGGGCTGTCAGGTGCTCTGCCTCTGCAAATGCCTCAATATCCTTGTGGGCTTTTTGAAGGGCCTCACGGGAATAGTAGATCACACTGGACTTCTTTATAAAATCGTCTACCCCTAAAGGGGAGAAAAACTTGGCCGTTCCATTGGTAGGGAGGACATGATTGGGGCCTGCAAAGTAATCACCCAAAGGCTCGGAGCTGTATTCTCCTATGAAGATGGCCCCTGCATTCCGTATTTTTGTCATCACCTCGAAGGGATTTTCCATCATGATCTCCAGATGTTCGGAGGCGATCTCGTTGGCCGTCTCAACAGCTACCTTTACAGAGTCCGCCACCAGGATGTATCCGAAATTCTCCAGGGATTTCTCAAGGATCTCTTTTCTGGACAGTTCTTTTACAAACTGGTCTACCTGCTCTGAAACCTGATGGGCAAGGGTTTTGCTGGTGGTGACCAGAATCGCAGATGCCAACTCATCGTGCTCTGCCTGGGACAGAAGATCCGCTGCTACGAACCTGGGGTTGGCTGTGTCATCTGCCAGGATCAGGATCTCGCTTGGGCCGGCGATGCTGTCAATGCTGACGTGGCCATAGACCGCTTTTTTAGCCAGAGCCACAAAGATATTTCCTGGGCCTACAATCTTGTTCACCCTGGGGATGGATTCCGTTCCGAAAGCCAGGGCTGCCACTGCCTGGGCTCCCCCTGCCTTATATACCTCTGTGGCCCCTGCCAGGCAGGCCGCCGTCAAAGTGACCGGGTTTACCTTTCCGTCTTTTCCAGGAGGCGTCACCATGACGATTCGGTCAACCCCTGCCACTTTGGCAGGAATGATATTCATCAGAACCGAGGACGGATAGACTGCCTTTCCTCCTGGCACATAGACTCCTACCCGCTCTAAGGCCGTTATCTTCTGTCCCAGAATCGTGCCGTCTGGCTTGGTGTCAAACCAGCTATGCCTTACCTGCATCTGATGGTATTCCCGGATATTGTTCATGGACGTTTCCATGACGTTTAAAAGTCCTGGATCTACCAAGGCTCTGGCCTCCCGGATCTCCTCCTCTGTCACTCTTATGGTTTCTGCTGTGATGTCCGCGCCGTCGAATTTTTTCGTGTAGGCGAACAATGCCTGGTCTCCCTTTTCCTTTACCTCATCCACAATCTCCTGAACGGTCTTCCCGTAGGCTTCATAGTTGTTGGGATCCCGCTTCAGAAGATCCGACAGGATATGGCTTCTGGTATCCTGGCTCAAATCCACAATCCTCATGGCTGCTCCTCCAAAAGTATGTTTTTTATATCCCGGATCAATTGGGTGATCCGTTTATTTTCCCGCTTCATGCTGACCTGGTTGACGATGACCCTGGCAGACAACTCACAGATTTCTTCCAGTACTCCAAGGCCATTCTCCCGCAAAGTAGAACCTGTTTCCACAATATCCACAATCACTTCCGAAAGGCCTACTAACGGTGCCAGTTCGATGGAGCCGTTTAGCTTGATGATCTCTACGGTCTGGTGCCTCTTATTGTAAAAATAGTCCTTGGCAATGGCCGGATACTTGGTGGCTACACGGATCAGCTCATGGCGTTTTAATAACTCCCTGGCGGACTCTGGCCCGCAGACACACATCTTGCACTTGCCAAAACCTAGATCCACAACCTCGTATAATTTCCGGCCTTCTTCCAGGATCGTATCCTTGCCGCAGATACCCATATCTGCCGCTCCGTATTCCACATACGTAGGCACATCGTTGGCCTTGGCTAAGAAAAAACGCACCTTGGCCTCTTCATTGGTAAAAATCAGCTTCCGGGAGTTTTTATCCTTTATCTCCTCACAGGTGATCCCGGCCTGTGCCAGCAAATCCAAGGTTCTATATGCCAGACGTCCCTTGGTTAAGGCTATGGTCAAATAACTCATAGGATCCTCCTTTTATCCGTCTGCGTTTTGCTTTTTTCCCTCACCCACAGAATCTTGGGGATCCCACGGTTTTGGGCATACTGTTTATATGCTTCTTCCGATATAGCCGGCGATTGTTCCATCAACACCGCTTTTTTCTTATGGCTGCGAAGGTCAAGGGCGGATTCCACTGCATCT
>JAETTS010000503.1 GCA_021769025.1 Enterocloster bolteae | reverse complement strand
GTGAGAATTGCCCCGCCCATATCAATGCACAGCTCCGGCACCGACACATCCATATCCATGTCCATCAGCTGGGACAGGGCCCGTATGTAGGAACCGCACATGATGTTCCCCAGCTCGCTGATCAAAGAACACTCCATATCATCCAGAGACGTAAGGTTCCGTTCCTCCTCCCCCAAAATGGTATTTATTACGGTCTTGGTAAAGGCTTCGCTCAGCATAAACAGGAAAATCCCCTTTAGCTGACCCGTAACTTCAATCAGAATGCCTGTCTGCAATTCCTCCGGCTGTTCCAGGAGTTCATGCATCTTATAGTACTTTACCACTTTTAGGGAAGGCATATCCAACTCAATGGGCTGTTCCATCATCTGTGACAGTGAAGTCACTGCGTTTCCCGTCCCCACATTTCCTATTTCTTTTAATATATCCCTGGATATCTCATCCAACTGTACATAACCATCCATTCCCTGTATCTCCCGTAATTAAAATTCAAACCTTTCCACCAGCTCCTTCAACAACTGGGCCTGGGCAGACAGCTCCTCGCTAGCTGCCGCGCTCTCCTCGGATGTGGCTGAATTTCCTTGAACAATCTCAGAAATCAGTTCCACGCTCTTTCTTATCTGTGTAATGGCATCCGCCTGCTGTACAGATGTCTCTGAGATCTTATCCATCTTATGGCTCACCTGTCTGGCGCCTTCCACGGAAGTCTTCAGGGTTTGTGCTGTTAAATTCACTGCATCCATGCCGTCGCTTACCGCATCGGAATTCTTTTCAACTAATTCAGCTGTCAGCTTGGATGCACCTGCGGTCTTGGTGGCCAGCCGCCTTACCTCCTCTGCCACAACAGAGAATCCCCTGCCTGCATCTCCTGCCCTGGCCGCTTCAACAGCAGCATTAAGCGCCAGTATATTGGTCTGGAAAGCAATGTCCTCAATCTGTCTGACTATGCCGGTAATCTTTCCTGAATTGTTCTTGACCTCATGTATGGACTTCATCAGAGTTTCCATCTGCCCATCACATTCCTCCAGCTTCTGTCCCACCAGAGCCGCCTGCCTGCTGGAATCCACGGCGCTGTCAGCATTATCCTTTACGCTCTGCGCAATCTCGTTGATGCTGACCGCCAGCTCCTCTATGGAACCCGCCTGTTCAGATGCTCCCTGGGCCAGAGCCTGAGAACTGTTTGATACCTGCTCCGCTCCCAGTGACACCTGCTCCGCACTGCTGTTAATCTGTTGAAGTGAATTGCGCAGCAGACGGCTGATTTCCTTAAGCCCATTGCCCAATGCCACGAAATCCCCTTTGAATTCCACTTCAGAGCGGTAATTCAGCCGGCCATTTCCAAGGGCGGTCAGTCCGCTTTGTATCTCAGACACATAGCTGTTCAGAACCTTTGCAGTACGGCGGATGTCATCTGCCAGCTGACCCAGCTCATCTTTGGACCTGTACCCAAGGGCAATATTCAAACGGCCGTTGGATATGGTATTTGAAGCCTCTTTCACCTCATTGATGGGGCGCACGATATTTCTGGTGACCATGGAACATATAAGGATGGTGGCTGCTATACATACCGCCGACAGTATAACCAGCATGATTATGACCCGATGGTTGCTGTGGTGCTCTGTTTCTATGCTTGCAGCTGTTTCTTCAGCTGACAGGTCCGCCACTTCCGAGAGCACTATCCTTACATCATTGGAACGGGGCAGATACTCGTCTGCATATAAGGACAGCACCCTCTCATCCTCGCCCGCTTCCAGAAGGGTCATTATCCTGGCCCTTGTCTCTGCCAGTATCTGAAACTTTTCGTTCAGCTCCTCCACCTTTTCCGGCGCTGTAATATATCCGGTGGACAGCTCGGACAATGCAGCCTGTTCATCCCGGATCAGCTCCCTGGTATTCTGCAGGTATTCATCCTCGTCCACCAGCCCCTCCGTGGCAGCCAAAATAGCGATATTTCTCCCAACTGCCCGCAGACTGGCAGTCATCCGCAGGGATGACTGCACATTGGCAAACTGGTCAGCGTAAATGGCCTCCATACGCGACGATATCGTTTCCACGTTGACAATGGCCACTGTCACTGTCACTACATACAAAAGGATAATGGAAAAAAATGCAATGACCATCTTCCTTCCTGTCTTATAGTTCCTGAACCGCTCTCTCATCCTTTGTTTCCCCGCTTTTCTACTGTTCCAGGCAGCGATTGACTATCCTGGA
>JAETTS010000502.1 GCA_021769025.1 Enterocloster bolteae | reverse complement strand
TCTAACGATAAAAAACATGTAAAAAAACGGAATTATATTGAAAACACACAAAATGGATGGTATGCTATAATGTACGGAAATGTGTACAATTGACAAGTAATGATAGTGAGGAGAGACAAGGGTATGACGGTTAAGGATGTAAGAGATGTATTAGGGGCCAGAGTGCTGGCAGGAGAAGAATTCCTGGATCGGGAGGTAAAGTCGGCCTGCGGTTCAGATATGATGAGCGATGTACTGGCATTTTCCAAAGACCACTCCGTACTTCTGACAGGTCTGTGCAATCCGCAGGTTATCCGGACCGCGGAGATGTTAGACATTGTCTGTATCATTTTTGTTAGGGGAAAGAAACCGGATGAATCCATGTTGGAAATGGCCAGGGACCGGGGCCTTGTGGTCATGGAAACGGGCCACCGTATGTTCTCCGCCTGCGGTATGCTGTACCAGGCTGGGCTGCACGGCGGGGCTATCTGATGCTCCTGGTGTTTGATTCAGTGTGTCCCGGAATGGCTCAGCGTGTTCCGGCTGATACCGGGAGAAAATATATTTAATAATGAAGGGAACCAATTATGGAGGAAGCAATTGTATTAACATATGACATATCGGCAGATGACTTCACAAGGGCAGGTGAAGCCAGCAGCGATGTGAAGCGAAAACTGAAACAGATGGGCGTGAGCCCTGACGCCATCCGAAAGGTGGCCATAGCTATGTACGAAGGGGAAATTAACATGGTAATCCATGCCAAAGGGGGTGTCATTACCGTGGAGATAACCACGGAGAAAATTAAAATGATACTGGCCGACGTGGGGCCGGGTATACCGGATGTGAAGCTTGCCATGCAGGCAGGCTATTCTACTGCGCCGGATGAAATCCGTTCCCTGGGCTTTGGGGCCGGCATGGGTCTGCCGAATATGAAGAAGTACTCTGATTCCATGGATATTGACACCAGAATAGGTGAAGGGACCACCATCACCATGGTGGTGAATCTGTAGAATGCGAGAATGAAAGAATGAGGTGGTAAGATGGATAAATTTTATCATTCCGTAAGGCTGGATGAATCCCTGTGCAAGGGCTGCATCAACTGTATCAAACGGTGTCCTACGGAGGCCATCCGGGTGCGGGGCGGCAAGGCCAGTATCAATAACAAATTCTGCATTGACTGCGGTGAGTGCATACGGGTTTGCCCCCACCATGCAAAGCTTGCGACCTATGATAAGCTGGATGTGATGAAGAAGTATAAATACACGGTGGCGCTTCCGGCCCCATCCCTGTACAGCCAGTTCAACAATCTGGACGATGTGAATATTGTGCTCAATGCACTGCTGCTTATGGGCTTTGACGATGTGTTTGAGGTCAGCGCCGCTGCGGAGCTGGTCAGCGAGGCTACAAGGCAGTACATATCGGAGCATGAGGAGCAGCTGCCTCTTATCAGCACGGCATGCCCGTCTGTGGTGCGTCTGATTCGGGTCCGCTTCCCCAACCTGATTCCCCATCTCCTTCCCATCAATCCTCCGGTGGAGGTGGCGGCTGTTCTGGCTGTCAGGAAGGCCATGGAGGACACGGGGCTTCCGAGGGAAGAGATTGGCATTATGTTCATTTCCCCCTGTCCCTCCAAGGTGACCTATGTAAAGTCACCTCTGGGAACGGAAAAGAGCGAGATTGACCAGGTGCTGGCTATGAAGGACGTGTATCCCAAGCTGGTGGCCTGTATGAAGACCGTGGTGGGAGAGGATTATCCTGTCATCGGTACATCAGGGAAAATTGGAATCAGCTGGGGACACAGCGGAGGAGAGGCCAGCGGACTTTTTACGGAAAACTACCTGGCAGCGGACGGCATTGAGAATGTGATTCGTGTGCTGGAGGACATGGAGGACCAGAAGTTTACCAATCTCAGGTTTTTGGAGCTGAACGCCTGCAACGGCGGATGTGTGGGCGGTGTCCTGACTGTGGAGAATCCCTATGTGGCGGAGGTTAAACTGAAACGCCTGCGCAAGTACATGCCTGTGGCCAGGAGCCACATGCATGAGAGCGAGGAGAACGTAATTAAATGGACGACCGGCGTCCAGTATGAGCCCGTATTCCGCCTGGGCAATAACATGATGGAGAGCTTTTCCAGGCTGAACCAGGTGGAGCGCCTCATGAAAAAGTTTCCGGGGCTGGACTGCGGTTCCTGCGGAGCGCCTACCTGTAAGGCCCTGGCAGAGGATATTGT
>JAETTS010000501.1 GCA_021769025.1 Enterocloster bolteae | reverse complement strand
CTTAAGATGCTTCGGACCATCTACGACAACTATGCGAGGATAGCTTCCTCTCAGATCAATGGCCTTTTTAAAGTGGCCAGCGAGGTGCAGGTTATCGGTGTGGAAGAGCAGCGGTATTATGAATTTGGAAACGCTCTGAGTGATACGGATGTATTGACGATTGCCAGGGTAAAGCTCCAGGGAGAGACGCAGAAGGTTCCTATGCTGGTACATATTACGCCGGGAATCATGATCTCAAAGATAGATCGGATGATAGGCGGAATGGGGACAGACAGTGTGCCTATGTCCTATGTTTATACAGACATTGAATATGCTCTGTATCAAAGAGTTATCCGCTATTTCCTGAATATTAACAAGGATGTATGGAACAGCAATGTTGGTTTGGAGGTCGAATTCGAACGTCTGGAGGAAAATCCCAGCATGTATCAGGGCGTCAGTGTGGATGAAGCTGTGGTAATTATTATGTTGGAGATTAAGATGCAGGGCTTAAGCGGTGTCTTGAATATCTGTATTCCGGGAACTCTTATGTCAGATATCTTTGAGGTGATTGACAGGACGAAGCATCTGGCAGATGTGGATGATACAGGCATTCGTCAAAGCGACAGAGAAGATATCTTAGACAGTATCCGAAATTCTGAGCTGGATGTGATGGCTCAGCTTGGTGTTGCAAGATTGAGTCTGGATGATGTGTATAATTTCCAGGTGGGCGATGTCATTAATCTGAATAAGCCCAAGGATTCCGATGTTACACTCCATATAGCAGGTCAGCCGTGGTTTGTGGGCCAGCTGGGTGTTCATAATAAAAATATGGCGATTAAGATTCAGGATCGAGTGGAGGAAGGGTAAGCCATTCCCCACAGAACAAGAGTATGAAAAAGAAAGAGGTATGAGAGATGGCAAAGATTATGTTAGTTGACGATGCGGCATTTATGCGGATGATGGTGAAGGATGCCCTGACCAAGGCTGGCTATACGGATTTAATAGAGGCCCAGGACGGTGCGGAAGCAGTGGAAAAGTTCAATGCGGAGAATCCGGATTTGGTATTCATGGACATTACCATGCCCAATAAGGACGGCCTGGAGGCATTGAAGGAGATTAAGGCTGCTCATCCCAATGCAAATATTGTAATGTGTTCCGCTATGGGACAGGAGGCCATGGTAATTGAGGCCATTAAATCAGGAGCAAAGGATTTTATTGTAAAGCCTTTTAAGCCGGATCGTATCCTGGCAACTGCTGAAAAAATTCTTTCCTAGGAGGAAACCATGTCTTTTCTAAGTGCATTCAACATCTGTGCCTCCGGTCTTACGGCACAGCGGAAGCGCCTGGACGTGGCTTCCGAGAATATCGCAAATATTGAGACTACAAGGACAGAGTCCGGGGAACCCTACCGGAGAAAAATGGTGGTGTTGGAGGAAATTGGAGATCATACCACATTTCGTTCGCATCTTGCAAGGGCATCCAGACTTCAGAGGACAAACCAGGGTGGTGTACGCGTAGCTGAGATTGTAGAGGATCAGAGAGATCTGATACCGGTTTACAATCCGGATCATCCGGATGCGGATGAGGATGGCTATGTTCAGATGCCGAATGTGGATTGGGTGAAGGAAACTATCGATGGTATGTCCGCAACCCGATCCTATGAGGCGAATATTACGGCTTTCAATGCAATTAAGCTGATGGCCCAGAAAGCGCTGGACATTGGGAAATAGAACTGTGAAAGCTAATATTCACAAAAGGAGCGAAGTGAAATTATGAGTTCTAAGACTTTAAGCGCATTGGAAATCGATGCGGTAGGTGAAATACTAAATATCAGCTTGGGTTCATCTGCTACCGCAATCTCAAATCTTTTAGGTACCCGGGTGGATATCACAACCCCTGTGGTAAATGTGGTATCCAAGGAAGAGTTTGAGATGGGCAGGATCGAGCCTGCAGTGGGCGTGGAAATCACCTATGTGGCCGGTCTGGAGGGAAGCAATGTTATGCTTCTTAAGCGCCACGATGTGAAGGTGATCGTGGAAATGATGATGGGCTTCGAGGTACCGGATGAGGAATTCGTGCTGGATGAGATTAACATCAGTGCGGTCTGTGAGGTTATGAATCAGATGATGGGAGCATCCGCCACAGCTCTTTCGGAGTTTTTAGGGAGAATGGTAAATATCTCTACGCCCGTTTCCTTTGAATTGAAGGATGAAAAGGAATTTGTTGATAAGTAC
>JAETTS010000500.1 GCA_021769025.1 Enterocloster bolteae | reverse complement strand
CTGGATGTGCTGTGCGCCCTGAACCAGCCCTCAATGGTGGATTTCCTTCCCAGGCTCAGGCCGGGCGGAACACTGCTGGTAAACAGCTCCATTGTGGACACATCCGGTGTGAGCCGTGATGATATACAGATAGTAAAGGTGGATATCGACAATATGGCTTACGAGCTGGGAAACCGGAAGGTGGCTAATGTCATTATGTTCGCAGCGTATATGGCTCTGACTAACACCATTCCCGCAGACAAGGCAGAGGAGATTGCCATGCATAAGCTGGGCAGGAAACCGGAGCTGATTGAACTGAACCGCAGGGCATTCAGGGCTGGAATGGATGTGATTGAGAAATTAAAGGAGGCAGGTGAGTGCCGATGAACCGGTATCTGGAACAATATAAGGCAAAGCAGTGTACGGTGGACGATGCCCTGGCTGCCATCAGGGACGGGGACTTTGTGGCCACCAGCGGAGGTGTGAACGCGCCGCTGCTGTTTTATAAGAACCTCCACAGGATTGCGCCCAGGCTCAGGGAAGGTTTTGACTTCTTTTACGGAACCACATATAAAAAAGGGGATTTTGAATTTCTGGACAGCGTGGAATGCAAAGAGAAGATACATACCCTGTCCGGCTTTGTTCTCTCCGGTGATGAGCGGGAATATATACGGCAGGGCCATGTGGACTATGTGCCAACCCACTACCACAGCCAGGGGAGCAAGATGATTCAGGCCAGGGGAGGTTTGGACGTGTACGTGGCGGCAGTGTGCCCCATGGATGAGAGGACAGGGTATTTCCGCACGTCCCTGTCCAATGTAAATGAAACAGATTTCCGCAACGCCGCGAAGAAAATTTATCTGGAGGTAGTCCCCAGCCTTCCTGTTATCTATGGAAACAACGAAATTCACATCAGCGAGGTGGAGGGAATCTATGAATATGACCATCCCCTGGAGACCATGGATCCCCTTCCCTTCGGAGAGGTGGAAAAACAGATAGGAGAATATGTGGCGGAGCTGGTGGAAGATGGTTCCACCATACAATTGGGAATCGGCGCAATCCCGGATGCAGTGGCCCATGCCTTTCTGGACAAGAAGGATCTGGGAGTCCACACAGAGATGATTACAAACAGCATTCTGGAGCTGGTGGAAGCCGGGGCTGTAAACGGACGGAAAAAGAGTATTAACCGGGGCATCATCGTAGGCGCCTTCAGCCGCGGATCCCAGAGGCTCTACGATTTTATGGACCACAATCCCTGTGTTGCCATGAATCCATGCAGCTATGTGAACAATCCCCATGTAATTGCCCGGAATTATAAGATGGTTTCCGTCAATACGGCCATGGGAATTGATTTGCTGGGCCAGGTATCCTCCGAGAGTATTGGTCCCATGCAGTACAGCGGAAGCGGAGGCCAGGTGGATACGGTAACAGGTGCCATCCATGCCACGGGCGGCAAGTCCATCATTGCTCTGGCATCCACCGCAAAAAACGGGACTTTGTCAAAGATATGCCTATCCCATGCACCCGGTACAGCCGTGACCCTCTCCAGAAATGATGTGGATTATGTTGCCACGGAATACGGTATCGTCCGTCTGAGCGGCAGGACGGTGAGGGAGCGCGCAAAGCTTCTAATCAGCATAGCGCATCCCAGGTTCCGGGATGAACTGACAGCCCAGGCTAAATCAATGGGATTCCTTCTGTAGTTTTTTTGTAATATATGGAATATGTGAATGGTAACATGAGTCGTAATATAGTGGTAATATGAATGGTGATGATGCAAAAGGAGCTGTCCTGGTCTGACGGCTCCTTTTGGTATGTCCCGAAGGCCTTTGTTAGTTACACGGGATGATTGGCTTACCTGGAATTGAATGTGAAATTACTTTTAAGCAAAGGCAGATAGTAGTCTGCGATTTCATGAAATTTTATCCCCATGGGCTCCTGATCACCCTTCTGCAGAGCGTCGTATTTCTCATCGCTGATTACTATATTATACGCTTCCACCTCAATATTTTCAAGTTCACCTTGAATGAGTGGAATGTAGCATACACCTGTTTTCAGTCCATTGCCCATACGGAACGATATACAATCGCTTTCTATTTTTATTCCGGCCTTAAACTCCGTTTTTCCTTTTTTCGGAAAGGCGCATAAATGCCTGGCAAACATATCAATATTTTCAGAGGCTGCTTTTGACAGATTTCCCCCTTCCCTATATACCGGTATGTTGCTAGATAGTA
>JAETTS010000499.1 GCA_021769025.1 Enterocloster bolteae | reverse complement strand
CATCTGAAACTAGTCACATTCCTCAGTTTCCCCTCTGGAAGAAACAGATCAATTACAGTCAGGACCAGCCTAGGTTCCAGCTGCCTTTTCCATTATCACCACCAGCCTTGTTAGTGAAGGTGATCTGGCACTGATGAGTGGGCTGCATTTTTGGGTTATGGTTATTCTAATACAACTTCTGTAGGAGACATCTGTTGCTGGACATCACATCGTAGGCATGGCCATGCCTGGTTGGTGTCTATTAATATCATTAATGAATCACAGGCTTAAGTGGATGAAGGGGTGAAAAGGGTTTTTGGCTGTGGGACCACCTCCCTACTGGGGACGTGGCAGGACTTGGTCTACCCTGGACTATCTCCAGTATCTTCTCATTATGTCCTTTCCAATTAAGGTGTTAAATCCGAGAGAGAATGGGTCCAGGTGGTATCCTGGAGACCGTGGCTCTGACATCACGGAAGCATCGTGTGATCATGCTGAATTAGCACATACTCGATGTTCTCATGCTCTTCTTCAAGCCAGTGGCCTCTGAACTGAACCCCATGATTATTGATTAGTGAGTGAATGTGAGACTGAAAGGGGGTGGGGCTGCAGTATTGCCCTGTACAGGGCAGCCGGATGTCTTCCTGTTGGCAGAGCCCACATCGGAATGACTGCGGCTCCAGACAGAGTGCCCAGGGCTGAGAATTTAAATTATGATCCTTGAATCCCTAACGTAATGAGCCATCTCCCAGCCCCTGGTGTTTTGTCTGATGAGTCTGCAAGTTGCATGTTTAATATGTAAGGAATGGGAACCATGAGGAATGGGAAAAAGAGAGTGTTTGCCTCCTCTGCCCACCCTCTCTGCTCCCAGGGAGGTTGTGGCAATGGCAGGCTGCCCTCATCTTCTCAGTGAACTGGACTTCGTGGATGTTCTCAGGACCTTGGAGAGGGCCAGGATGCTGCTTTGTTCTGCAGGATGTTTCTGACTCTTGAAGGTTCTGGATGAATTCCAGGTGAATGGATACCTTTACCTCACAGAGAGGGAAATCATGAGGCTCAATTATTGCACCAGCATCTGGAGTCTGTGGGACCCGTGGGGTAGAATCTGTCCTTTGACAGCAGTGTTGGGGACACTGGATACTGCAGTCAGAGCCTGAGCAGTTCCTGTCCCACTCAAGGACCTCCAGTCACGTAAAGCTGAATCCCCTACTACACCACAGGGGGAAATCAGTGAGTTTATTACACAGAGAAGGTGACTGTCACTGTTTCTGATTTGAACATGGGCATTTAGAGAGAGCTTTATACACAATTCTGTGGCTTTTCGGGGACCATTGTTCAAAAGATATAATTTACAGCAAGGTTGAAGGATAAAGTGAAGTTTAAAAATTAGGTAAAATATAGTGATTGAATATACTTGTTTTATTTAAATTTTTTAGATTTATTTTGTTATTTTATATGTACCTGCACCTATGTGCGTGTGCTATATGCATATGGTACCCTTAGAGATCAGAAGAGGATGTCTGATCCATTCGAACTGGACTTATGGATGGTTGTCAGCTGCCACGTGGGTTCTGGGAGCGGAACTTGGGTCCTCTGCAAGAGCAACCATTGCTCTTTAGGACTGACCCATCTCTCTAGCCCATCACTTGTTTCTCTTCGGTGATTTTCTTTTTGTAAATAAAGTTCCAAGATGGTTTTATGAGTTACATCGTTTGGATCTAGGAATGAGAGTGGATTAGTAACAGCGTGAAACCAGAGGCCATACACTTCCTGACCCTCAGTTAGAACAGTTTCAATTGTGTGTGTGCACACACACGCATGCACGTGCATGCATATTGTTTGCAGATTCCCTTGGAGGCCAGAAGAGGACCTCAGGTTCCCAGGAGCTGATTTACAGGCAGCTGTGGGCTGCTTAATTGGATCCTAAGAACAGAATTTTGGTTCCCTGCGAGTTTGGAACATGCTCTTAACTGATGGGCTCTCTCTTCAGGCCCATGTGTTTCTCAGCCTCGACTGAGATATCTTTAGGAAAACGTGCACTATCTCTGCAGGCATCCTTGGCTGGGTCGGTTGTGTTGATGTTTCTGATGCTCAGCCATCAGGAGACAAAGGCTAGACCCCAGAAGATAGCTTCTCTCCATTTTAGCAGCACCCTTAACTCTCATGTTCCTCTATCCTGTCTTGTTCAAACCATAGGCACAATGCTGTTACCTCCAGGACTCTGGAGGTGTGTTCTC
>JAETTS010000498.1 GCA_021769025.1 Enterocloster bolteae | reverse complement strand
TGTAGGAGCGAAAAACAGCCAAAGGTGTGGATATATAGTATGCATAAGATATTGTTTGTCAGTCATTGTATTTTGAACACAGCCGCCAAGGTGGTCCGGTACGGGGATGCCGGGAAAAAGGAAGAGGAGTCCAGGCTGGAGTTTGTGGTAAAGACAGTTGAACAGGGAATCCAGCTGGTTCAGCTGCCTTGTCCGGAATTTACCCTTTACGGACCAGGCCGGTGGGGACATACAAGGGAGCAGTTTGACAATCCGTTTTTCAGGGAGCATTGCAGAAAAATTCTGGAGCCTATTCTCACCCAGATGAAGGCATATATGGCACCGGGCGAACGGGGGCGCTTTTCTGTGCTGGGTGTGGTTGGCATTGACGGCAGCCCAAGCTGCGGAGTATCGCGTACCTGTAGTGGGTGCTGGGGAGGAGAGTTCTCCAGAAGAACGGACTTACAGGAGGTACTGTCTACCTGTCATAGCGCGCCGGGAACAGGAGTCATGATGGAGGTCCTTAAGTCCATGATGGAGGAAGAAGGAATCCAGCTGCCAATGGAGGGACTTAAACCAGGGGACCTGCAGGCAGTCATGTCTTTGGTTGCTGGCACATAAGACACGGGAGGGCATAATTGGTGATTATTTTAAAGGATATAACCAAGAAATTCAGGAACACCACGGCTGTTAAAGGACTGTCTGTCGAAATCAGGGAGGGGGAGCTGGTGTGCCTTCTGGGGCCGTCGGGCTGTGGGAAAAGCACCACACTTTCCATGATTGCGGGTTTGGAACCGCCTACAGAAGGCGATATTTTTTTTGATGGTAAGAGAGTGAACCAGGTGGAGGCAGAGGACAGGGACATCGGTATGGTATTCCAGAACTATGCCCTGTATCCCCATATGACGGTAAGCCGGAATATTGAGTTTCCCCTTCGTATGCGCCATATTGCGAAGGCACAGCGGGAGGAAAAGGTAAGGGCAGTGGCCGGGATGATGCAGATTGAAGATCTTTTAAACCGCAGACCCAGCCAGCTGTCAGGAGGGCAGCAGCAGAGAGTGGCAATTGCAAGGGCACTGGTAAAACAGCCCAAGATTCTTTTGTTGGACGAGCCATTTTCCAATCTGGATGCAAGGCTCAGAATTGAACTGAGGGATGAAATACGTTCCTTACAGAAAAAGCTGGGTATCACCACCATATTCGTGACCCATGACCAGGAAGAGGCTATGAGTATATCGGACAGGATCCTTCTGTTGAAGGAAGGGGTGATGCAGCAGTATTCCACGCCCAAGGATATGTATACCCATCCTGCCAATCGGTTTACAGCTGGTTTCCTTGGGAATCCGCCGATTAACTTCCTTACCTGCCGGATGGTTGGGGGAAAACTGATGGTACAGGACTGCGGTCACGGCGGTATGCAGCTGCCGGTTAAAAAGTGTGTGTGGGAGCAGACCGGTCTGCCTGGGGAACAGGCAGACCTGGAAGCAGGTGTCAGGCCGGAGGATATTTATGTGGTGGCCAGCCAGGAACACAGTGATTTTATGGGGCGGGTGATTGCTGTCCAGACCCTTGGAAAGGAAATTTACCTGAAGGTGGAGACCTGGGGCCACAGGCTGACAGCCTGTGTAAGCTGGGACCACAATTACGGGATAGGTGATGTTATAAATCTGGCGGTAAAGAAAATATACCTTTTCCCGGAGAAAGGTGAAACAGAGTGTAATGGGAAAGCTGGGGAATAAAAAGGATACAGGTTTAAAACGGGGACAAAAGACCGGAAGATGGGGAGACATGAGTGCCTGGCTATATCTGGCGCCGGCCCTGGCCATATTGCTTACATTTCAGGTGTATCCAATATATAAATCTTTTATGATGGGGTTTTACACCAGGTTTGACTATCTGACAGACACGGTGTACGAATGGGGACTGGGAAATTTCAGATACATCCTGGGCGATGAGAATTTCCGGATTGCAATGAAGAATACATGTGTGCTGGTGTTTTTTGCGGCGCCCCTGTCCATTGGCTCAGGTCTTTTGTTTGCTCTGCTGTTAAACAGCAACATACGGTTCAAGTTTTTTTTCCAGAGTGTTTACTTTCTGCCCTTTGTCACTTCCATGGTGGCGGTATCCATTGTGTGGAGCTGGATGCTTAACAAGGATTATGGACTGGTAAATGGGATTATACGTTTTTTCGGAGGAAAGAAAATCGCCTGGATGACGGACAGGCACATGACCATGCCCATACTGGTGG
>JAETTS010000497.1 GCA_021769025.1 Enterocloster bolteae | reverse complement strand
TTTAGACCTCTTAAACTGCTCCCTGCTGTCTAGGAGCATTATCAGTTTTGGGATGTAGCTGACTTTCACCATCCGGGCCCACTTGATAGTTGTGTAAAAGGAACTGTTTGACTTTTGGTTAGAAAATTTTGAATTTGTCTTTGAAGGAATATGGAAACAAAATTAATGAGGCAGGAAGGAAATAGTATCTCCAAGAAAATGGGGAGAAGAGGCATTAAGAAGGGCAGTATCCTATTTCCATGTAGGGTTTTGAAAAACCCAGGAATTGGAGGCCTCATGCTGTTCCCTGCATTTCTGGATGTCTGATTGCAGCTGATGGAATGTATTTCTTACTGCCCCAGATTCGTTGACATAGAAACAGCATTCTTCCTGGAGAAACAGACAAGGACCACCTTCTTTAGCTGTCAGGACATCTAGTCCCTGTCAGTTCTGAAGCACAACTGCTGCCAAAGAATCGATCTTTTTCTGGATGATGAGCATGGTTTCATACATTCCTTGGAAACCGTTGTCAAGCTGGGATAAGAACTTCTTGTATAGGGTTACGGAAATCGTCGGCCCTGCTGTTCCAGTGCCAGCACCTGTAGCTACTTCTGCAGCAACCAGGAATAGCACAACCTGCAGTGCCCTCTTATGCTGGACAGGTATATGTCAAAAACTGGAATTGGTAGAGATTCTTTGCCATGTATTACTCCTAGTTCAGGGAAGGAACACCAGTGTGTAAACTCTTCCTGACCAGCTGGCAGGTAGGTGATGATATATACCAGTGCCACAGAGAATTGACGTGTTTTGGATTGCAGGACACTGCGGCAGAGATGGGGTATCAAGGATGGTGGTTCTATTGCAGTCTAGGGAACTGAGTTTTCCTTCAGAACATGTCGTGGATGTCATAAAACTGCCACACCAAAAAGAGGGATGTAAAAAAGTATGGGGCGATGGCAGCATCGGAGTCAGGGCAGCTGATAAAAGCTGAGGTAAGGTTATTGGGCAGTATCACTAGAGAGGCTGTAATTGGCAATTGTGAATTAGTTTCAGGGGGGTACTGCGTAGCTAGCAGTCTTTAAAGTGACCAGGTTGGGTGCCATAAGGAGTTGGTACACCAAGGTCAGGGTCTGAATCAAAAGGCTAAATGACAAGTTAGTACCATTTGTGAGGGGGGATGTCAAGGACGTAAGGACTTTGGAAGACTGTTTTATTATTTCTCCTATTTTTCCGATAGCTAGAGTTTGGGAAATTGGACAAAATTTCTCTGGATGTGGATAGTACTCTGGATGTGGAGGCCCTGCTTGGTTTTTACATTAGAGCTTACCAACAACTCCTGTTTTCTACCTGGGATTCCATGGGTCTTGTATATAGAAGAACAGGGTCTTGCATTGCTGACAGAAGTGATTGGTCCTTGATCCTAACATATGTATCTGGAACGACCAATGTGGGCAGCCCCCATATTTGTCTGGCCATTTTTTGCAATCATCTTTTGTCTGGTCAAAGAGGAAGCAGACAGAGAGAACATAATATGTAGAAGGAATGACAGATATAG
>JAETTS010000496.1 GCA_021769025.1 Enterocloster bolteae | reverse complement strand
TTGGGAGCCGTCCCATTGACTTGCATATCAAGGGCTTTCGGGCTCTTGGCGCAAAGGTAGACATTGAGCGGGGAGCTGTTTTGGCTCATGCAATTGATCTGGTTGGAAGCCATATCTACCTGGACAAGGTGTCGGTAGGAGCCACGATCAATATCATGATGGCTGCCTCCCTGGCTGAGGGCCTGACGACTATCGAGAATGTGGCCAAAGAACCTCATGTGGTTGACGTGGCCAACTTCTTGAACAGCATGGGGGCCAACATAAAGGGGGCGGGTACGGATATTATCCGAATCCGGGGTGTCCGCAGGCTTCATGGAACCGAGTATTCCATCATTCCAGATCAGATTGAAGCAGGAACTTTTATGTGTGCTGCTGCCGCTACCCGTGGTGATATCACAGTAAAGAATGTGATTCCCAAGCATCTGGAGGCCATATCCGCCAAGCTTTTGGAGATTGGGTGTGAGGTTGTGGAATTTGATGATGCAGTACGGGTGGTTGGGAAGCCCAGACAGCACCATACCAATATCAACACGCTGCCGTATCCCGGGTTTCCTACGGACATGCAGCCTCAGATGGCAGTGACCCTGGCCTTGGCTGAGGGAACCAGTGTGGTTACCGAAAGTATTTTTGAAAACCGGTTCAAATATGTGGATGAGTTGGCACGTATGGGCGGAGGAATCAAGGTAGAAGGAAATGTAGCCATCATAAGCGGAGTGCCCGGATTTACCGGAGCACAGGTCAATGCGCCAGACCTCCGTGCCGGAGCGGCCTTGGTGATTGCTGGGCTGGCGGCCGAAGGCTATACAGTGGTTGACGAGATCGGCTATATTCAGAGAGGCTACGAGCATTTTGAGAAGAAATTGCGCAGTTTAGGCGCGTTGATTGAAAAGGTAGATTCCGATAAGGACGCACAGAAATTTCGATTGAAAATAGGATGAAAGCAAGTTCCTATGGAACGCTGTGAGACAGAGTATAGAGTAGGAAAGCCATGACCAAAAGGGAGTTGTAGAGGAATGGCTTTCTTTTTGTATGACAAAAAGCATCTTCCTAAAACACAATAGTTTCACAGAAATTCCACATTTGTATCACATCTTGTGTGTAAACTCTCTTTTAACATCTAAGGCTCTGAAAATGAACCCTGTTGGTTGGGGGATTTAAAGAGTACATCAAAAAAGAGGGAGGGAAGGAGCCGGCAGAGCGGCTCCAAACGAAAAGATGAAACAAAAGGTTCTGTTACACACACATGGTTATATGGCGGCAGCGGCAATTCTGGCAGTTCTGTATCTGCTTTTTGCCCCTTTACGGACATATGGGGCCGAAGGATTCCATCTTTTTACAGATAATCCTGGCATTCGCGTAACCGCCGGGGATTCGGTAGGGTTTGACCTGCATTTGTCCGGAGGCAATGCGGCGGAGACAGATGTTGCCCTTTCCATTGCATCCATGCCTCAGGGATTTACGGGGTACATAAAAAAGGGAAACTATGAGGTATCAAAGGTTCATGCCAGTGGAATCGGCCAGGATACCATAGCGTCCTTTCAAGTGACGGTTCCACCGGAAGCAGCCGAAGGCGTTCATGAGATTAAACTGCATGCTGTATCTGACACAGGCTTTGAAGATGAGTTAGTTATAGAACTGACAGTCAGTGAACTGGAGTCTGGGGAGAGCAATTTCTATGTGGAATACCCAGATCAGGAAGGAGTATCCGGAACAGCCTTTTCCTATTCCACTACTCTAGCCAACAATACATTAACCACCCAGAATTACAATTTTTCGTCCAATGCGCCAGCAGGCTGGATGGTAACCTTTGTCAGTGATTCCAAGCAGATCTCCAGCCTGGAAGTGGAGTCCGGCTCAAGTGCAGGCGTCACCATTACCGTGACTCCTCCGGATTCAGTAGAAGCCGGAGAGTACACCATTGGCTGTGCCGCTACCTCAGCCAGGGAACAGCTTTCCACAGACTTAAATGTCAAAATTCTTGGTACATATAATATGGAATTATCTACGGTTGACGGACGGCTTTCGTTTGACGCGTTTGCCAAAAAAGAATCCCTAGTAACGTTAAAATTAACCAATAATGGAAACATTGACCTGGAACATATCTCTCTGTCGTCCAGTGCCCCTGCCGGATGGGAGGTATCTTTGGACACGACAGCCATTGATAAGCTGGACGCAGGCGCATCCAAAGAAATCACAGCCCATGTAACACCTGGTGATAATGCCCTTACTGGTGATTATAT
>JAETTS010000495.1 GCA_021769025.1 Enterocloster bolteae | reverse complement strand
TTTGAGAAGATGATAGATGCCCGTAAGCAGGACCATATTAAATGGGTAAATGAACTGGAGACGGCTGTCACGGCAGGGACTCCCTTTTTACTTGGAAGAGACCCGCACCAGTGCGCCCTTGGAAGATGGTATGACAGTTTTACATCGGAGAACAATGTGGTCAATTTCCATTTGCGAAAGATTGACGATCCTCATAAGAGGCTGCACATGGCAGCGGATAATATAGAACATTGCGCAGAAACCAGTGAGAACACATGTGAGCTTGATAAGTGCCGGAACCATATCCTTGAGGATGTGAAGCAGAATTATATGCCTGCCATACTGAAGCTGCTGGATGAGACAAAGGATGTCTTCCGTTCTTCGGTGTATAAGGAAATGGTGCTGCTGCTGGACGGGACAAAGTGGGGAATTGTTGTGGACGAAATTATATCCGTGGAGAATCTGACTGTCATAGAGCAAAAGGAAAATCATGTGGTTGGACAGACTTCTTTTATACGCAACGTGCTGGAACGTGAGAAACAGGATGGTTTGATTTTTGAACTGAACATAGACGCACTGACCAATCATATGATGGGCTATAAGAAAGCATTATAGAGAAACCACATAATAAGCCCGCCTTTTGGCGGGCTTATTCCTATCCCCTATGCTGAACCGGTACAGATCAGCATGGGGTTTATTTTTTACTTTATTTTTTATGTTCCAATTTCATACTTTAATATTTATCCCCGCCTGCCGATACAGGAGAGGACGGCCTGCTGACTGATGCATGGGCCTCAGCCTGTGTCCCGAAGCTGCTTCCTCCAGTGGTCTTAAGGCGGAACTGGCTGACCAGGTTTTTAAGGATCTGGGCCTGGCCTGATAATTCCTCACTGGCAGCAGCGCTTTCCTCTGCCGTTGCGGAATTGGTCTGGATTACGCTGGATATCTGGTCAATGCCCTGGGTCACCTGGGAGATGGACCTGGCCTGTGCCTCTGACGCGCTTGATATCTCATTGATGGTTCCCGTCACATCCTGCACACCGGTCACCACCTCATTTAAGGACATGGCCGTCTCGTCCGCAATCTTCGTTCCATTCTCCACTGCCTTAAGGGAGCTTTCAATCAGTGCCGCCGTATTCTTGGATGCTTCCGCGCTTTTGCTGGCCAGGTTCCTGACCTCATCCGCCACAACCGCAAATCCCTTCCCTGCCTCGCCTGCCCTGGCAGCCTCCACCGCAGCGTTCAGCGCCAGGATGTTGGTCTGGAATGCAATGTCCTCAATGGTCTTAATGATTTTTCCAATCTCGCTGGAACGTTCGCTGATTTCCCCCATGGCAGACAGCATATCCTGCATCCTCCGGTTGCTCTCCGCTGCCTCATTTCCCACTTCATTGGCCCGGTCGCTGGCATTCTGTGCATTATCCGCATTCTGCTTTACCTGGGAAGATATCTCGTTGACAGTGGCTGCCAGCTCTTCAATGGAGGAAGCCTGTTCCGTGGCTCCCTGGGACAGGGCCTGGGCGCCGGATGAGACCTGGTCAGAACCGGCTGAGACCTGGTCCGCGGACTGGTTGATCTGCATGAGTGTGCTGTTGAGATTATCTCTCAGCTTAATAATGGAGGTAAGTATGGAGGTAAAATCGCCCACATATTTATCCGCATTACGGGTCTGGACGTCAAAATTCCCATTTCCCAGCTCTGCAAACAGGTAATCTTCATCATGGATAATGGCTTTCAGGGAATCCACCATGCCCCGGACACTGTCTGAAAGCTGTCCCAGCTCGTCCCTGGATTCATATTTGAGCTGGACATCCAGGTTTCCGGCTTCTATCTCCTCCATTCCCTTTTGTATTTCCCGAATCGGCGGCACAATGGCACGAATCAGCATAAGAGCCAGGATTACCGCAATCACAATGGCTGCCACGGAAAGCAGGATAGCCACAATTAAAAGCATATTCCGTACACGGGTGGAGGTATCAAAATCCTTTTGTCCCAGGACATCAACGGAATCCGCAAAACTTCTGAGGTCTTCAATTGCGTCATTGACCTTCGGGTTATATTCGTCTGTTAAGAGCTGCTGGGCGGATGCATTTGACGCTGCCGTATTCTCCAGCGCCAGGGTTGATATCTTGTTCCTTAAATCCTTAACCGCATTCATTTTGGACTCAAACTGGTTAAGAAGGCTTAAATCCCCATCATAATTGTTCCGGAACCACTCCAGTTCTGTTGTTACCATGTTCATGGCCTCTTCTGTTTCTGACACATAAGAATTC
>JAETTS010000494.1 GCA_021769025.1 Enterocloster bolteae | reverse complement strand
CTCTCCGCCAAGTCCGAGGATGCAGATAAGATTCTGGGACTTAACATTGGGGCAGACGATTACATTACAAAGCCCTTTAATCCTCTGGAGCTGGTGGCCAGGGTCAAGTCCCAGATGCGCCGTTATACCCAGTTGGGAAACCTAAACCAGCAGGCGGACGGACAGATTTATAAGTGCGGCGGCCTTCAGATTAATGATGACAACAAAGAGGTGACCGTGGATGGCGATGCCATCAAGCTGACGCCCATCGAGTACAATATTCTGCTGCTGCTGGTGAAGAATGCGGGAAAAGTATTTTCCATCGATGAGATCTATGAGCAGATCTGGAACGAGGAGGCCATTGGCGCAGACAATACGGTGGCTGTACATATTCGCCATATCCGTGAAAAGATTGAGATCAATCCGCGAGAGCCCAGGTACTTAAAAGTTGTCTGGGGAATCGGCTATAAGATAGAAAAGCAATAGGAGCGTCTTATGAGAAAAGGGACATGGCCCAGAAGTTTGATGAAGCAGACTGCCTTTTTGTTTCATATATTGTTTCTCTGTCTGTTTCTGACAGGAATCACATTTATCTATTTTAACGAGAACTACGGAAGAGGCTTAAGCTGGGTTCAGGAAGAATCTTATGCGGATACCCTGTCTTTCACGGAACAGCTGCAGGAAGATGTGGAGATGATCTTCAAGTATGTAAGGTACAAAGATCTGCTGGAGTTGGACGGAGAGTTGAACAATGATGCTGATATGGTCTGTGTAACCTTTCTCTCCGGCCGAACCGTTATCTATACCCTGGACGACATGCTTCGCTATGCAAAGACTCGTGGATACTATTTGACTGACACATACGAGGTAGCCGGAGGACCGACGATTCGTGAGTGGGATATGGATAACGCAGCCCGTCCCATCATCGAATGGAAGGCCTACGACCCCAATGAAGTATACCGGGAGCCGTCAGATCAGTATACCACCCTGGAAGAGTTGTCTCTGCAGGTTCTGACCTTGCTGGGGGAATACTATCAGATTCAGTACAATTATATTGACAATCCATCTAACCTGCTTTTCCGGGTCTCCTACATGGACGAATACGGACAGGAACTTTTATACACCAATGCAGGGGAACGCACCAACGAAGAATTGAGAAATCTTGGCCGGTATCTGTACATTTCCGGTGACAATATTATCATGGACACCAACTTAAAGCATGTTCCCAACAATATTACAGCCGAACTGGAGACTTACAATCTATATGACAATAACGATTACTACATTATACTGGGCGTGGATACCAGCTATCTCAATGATGACCCTTACGCCATCGCCCACAAGCAATATGAGAAGGTCCGGGTTGATTTTATAACCGGCATCATCTTAGGCTTGCTGGGTGCTCTGGGATTTATCGTTACACTTCTTGTGTTAGTCGGATTGTGCGGGCATAATGACTCTGCGGCTCCTGGAATTACGCTTTTAGCTTTTGATCACATTCCCATGGAATGCGGATTGGTGCTTCTCTTTGTATTTTTGCAGCTGGGGGCCTATCTGACTGTCCGGTATCTGGAGCCGCTGTCCCATCTGGTTGTAAGCGAAGCCCACTGGGGTTACAGTTCCCGGATTCTCCATACGGTTGTTCCATACTTTATCATTCTGGGACTAGCTTTCAGCTTTCTTCGTAACTATAAGGCAGGGACTTTATGGACAGGCAGTTTGCTTTACCGTGTTTTTCACAAATCCATTCGTTTACTGACAGACTGCTCTTTCCCCATGCGGCTTGGCTTATGTTTTGCCGGGTATCTGTTTGGAGATGGAATCCTGTTAAGTGCTTTCCTCTATCTGTACCAGAAACGGGAGCAATCTCAGATTCCGTATCTGTACCTGCTTCCGGCAATCATCTTCTTCCTCTTTCAGGTGTGGACGTTCTTGATGCTTTTCCGCAACGAGATGGAGACAGAAAAGATTGCTCAGGGAATCGCCCAGATGTCTGAGGGCGATACCAGCTACAAGATTGATTCGGACGGATTTTCAGGCAAAGCCGGCAAGCTGGCCGAGAACCTGAACAATTTAAACAGCGGCCTTGAGACAGCCCTTCAGGAAAAGGTAAAAAGCGAGCGGTTAAAGGCGGATCTGATCACCAATGTGTCCCACGACATCAAAACGCCATTGACATCCATCATCAATTATGTGGATCTGTTAAAACGGGAAGACATCCAGGATGAACGAATCCAGCGATATCTGGAAATTCTTGACCAGAAATCCCAACGGTTAAAA
>JAETTS010000493.1 GCA_021769025.1 Enterocloster bolteae | reverse complement strand
AGCCGTCAGCTGTTCAACATAGGAAGCGGCCTCATCCTTCTGATCATCATAGATACTGGAAAGCCTGTCAAAATAATTTGTGTAGACATCGTCTTCATTTCCAACAACATAGCTGCCGTCCTCTCGTATGACAAAAGAATAGCTCAGTGAATTATCTGAATCCAGGAAAAGGACCTGGCTCATATATTGGGTAGAGAGGCCTACGACTATAGCAAGACTGTCTTTTCCATCGGACATGGGATATTCACAGGGAACGCCAAACAGAATCACACCATTCCCGCTGCTGTCTGCAGCGGATGCCGCTTTACGTTCCCCGTTTCTTAAACTCTCTAAAAACGGCTCAGGGTGGTTAAGCGCCACAGGATCGCCGAAAATCATTTCAATTTCCCCATCAGGGGAATAGAGAGCGGCGCACAAAAAATGTCTTGCCTTTGCACCATATTCGATCTCCTCTTTGGAACCGTAACCGGAAGTTCCCTCATCTGTCGCAATGTGCGCAATAGATTCCGCCATCGTCAGGCGAAGCTCAATGATTGTCTCAAAGTGCAAAGATACCTGCTCATTCATTCCAGCCATATAAGCAGTGCCGATATCCTCAATTGTGTTTTCACTCATATTGTGAATGGACATTCCCAGGAAGGAAAACACGAAAATCGTTAAACAAATAATCACCGCAATGCTGATTTTTAAAGAACGGGGCAAAGTCTTGTTTTGCATACGTTTTCCATCTCCATTGTTTATCATATTTGTGCTGTCTGCCTGTCAGGAGTTATCTGTTTCACACTCTTAACAGCCTCTCAGTCGGCTCATAACCTGAAACATTTTGTGGATGTCCACTGGCTTTGCCAGATGTTCGTTCATTCCGGCATCCTTTGATAACGCCACATCCTCTTCAAAGGCGTTGGCTGACAGCGCTATGATAGGTACAGTTTTTGCGTCCGGCCTCTTAAGGCTGCGGATTACACGAGTCGCTTCATATCCGCTCATAACCGGCATCATCAAATCCATAAGCACGCAGTCAAACATTCCCGGTTTTGATGCTGTAAATACATCTACAGCGGCTTTCCCGTCATTGGCAGTCACCACATCAGCACCCGCCTCTCTGAGGATGTACTCTACGATTTCACAATTTAGTTCATTGTCCTCCACCAAAAGGACGCGCATACCACCAATATTATCCTGCTCATTAGACTCTTCGTCCACAGGTGGCTCGCTCCAGGACTCATCGACACGAATAGGCAGGGTGATCCGGATCACGCTTCCTTTGCCAACCTGGCTGTCTACCTCAACGGTTCCTTTCATCTGGTCTACCAGCTTCTTGACAATGGACATACCAAGCCCAACGCCATGATAGCTGGTTCTGGCATCTTGATGTTCCTGGGTGAAAGGCTCAAAAATATGTTCCCTGAAGTCCTCCCCTATGCCAATTCCAGTATCTTCAATCATGAACTGGCAAGTTACTGTCCCATTCTGAAAGGCAGTCTCCTTTGCATGGATAAATACAGAGCCATGAGGGCGGTTATACTTGAGGGCATTGTCGATGACATTCATCAGAATCTGCTTCACATATAATGGATTGCCGATTACTTTGCTGTGGTGTAAGCCGGATTTTTCCAGTTCCAGCCGGATCTCTTGCTCATCGGCCAGAGGGGACAGAATTGTGATACAATCCTCCAATATATCATGAAGGTCAAAAGGTTCTTCTACTGCTGCCGGCCTTCCGCTTTCCAGCTTGCTTACCTGAAGGACATCGTTCACCAGGGACAGCAGATGTTCTGTTGACACGCGTATTTTCCTCTGGCACTCTCTCTGGCGCGCTGGGTCATCCTGGCTTTTTTCCAGAATGGCCAGCATTCCCAGAATCCCGTTGATCGGTGTGCGCAGATCGTGGGACATATGGGAAAGAAATTCGCTTTTTGCCGAATTGGCCAGCCTTACCCGCTCTAAAAGTTCCATGATGGACTGCTCCTGTTTCCTCCTAGTCACCATGGTCTCCGTGATATCCTGATGGTATCCGTTCAGACAGGCGCCTGGCTTTTTAAACGTCTTGTCCGGCACACCGCCGCAACGGACATAAATTTTCCCCAGATTCGGATGGTTCCAGGGATAGATCACCTCGGCGCGTCCAGTATCCAATATTTCCCGTACTGCTTCCTGAACCATCACCACATAGTCTGGCTCAATACGTTCAAACCAATGCTGGTAACACTCTTCCGGCCCAATCCCATTGGGTACGCCCAGGAGAATCCCCATAGTTCGGTCTGCGTACATTCT